>DJVD01000175.1:4831-9623 GCA_002440805.1 Chloroflexi bacterium UBA6265 | reverse complement strand
CCATGATGTCGACTCCTCTCGCGGTGGGACAACGCCAACGTCTCATGATACTTTATGAACGGATCTACAGGATCAATGGGGTAAAGGGACAGCGTATGACGCACTATTCGAACAATCCGGGATTCTATCGAATCAATCTCATTGACGAACGCGGCACCATTAGTTTGCTCGCACCTCCGCATGGTCCGAAAATGCTTACCGCAGTGGCCGGCCTCAGCCTCGAAACCTCCCGCCGCATGTTGGAAGCAGTCGCCGTCATGGATAGCGACTGGATCCGGCAAGTGCAATCGCAGCTCGCCATGTTCGACGAGTTCAATGTCGACACCCTCGATGAGGGATGGAGCGAAATCGTTCAGGAGTCCGATTCCATAGTGCATCCCGCCTTCCGGGTGATGGACGGCGTGACGCGATCCCGCAGTCTTGTACCAGGCAGCCTTGGATTGATTGTTTTTAACCTCAAGCAGCGCCGCATTATCCAGGTGCACAACAGTTGGGACGAGCTTTCTCGTACAGGAGAAGGTCGATATCGCGTAGAGGGCGATCCCGAAGAGCATAAGTTTACGTACACGCTTCCAGAGTCATGGAGCCTGGTTCCTTAGGCAAACGGCTAGAGGAGTGCGAATGATTCTCCCCAAGGTCCGTGATCTGCGGTTTGTCACCATTCGACGCGGCGGTACGCTGAACGATGCTGATCACCGCCTCCTCGCGGTGTGGGCGGGTAGCTGTGCCGGTCATGTCCTGCCGTTGTTCGAAGCCGAACATTGCTTTGATCCTCGGCCGCGACAGGCACTCGAAAAGCTGCAAGCCTGGGTTGTCGGGGAGACTACTATGAGCGAATGTCGGGCAGCAGGCGGGCATGCAATGGCCGCGGGCAGGCGTCTCGAGGGAGCAGCCCGGTTTGCAGCCTTCGCAGCCGGGCAGGCGGCCTGTGTGCCGCACGTTGCCGCTCATGAGTTGGGTGCTGCCGCGTACGCCATTAAGGCCGTACGCTCGACCGGGTGCAGAGATGAAATTCAGGCTGGTCGAATCGAGTGCCAGTGGCAACGGTCCCAGTTACCTGCGGCTATTCGCGACCTCGTGCTGGATGACCAGCGCAAACGCAACGATATCTGCTGGTTCGTGTTCGACAGTTGAACGGTAATGTTACTTGCGACGTCGGTCGCGATCTTTGTCTTCTCGCTTGCCAAGACCGCCAAAGAACATGCTGCGCATGACATTGCCGGTGGATGCGCGCGCATCATCCACTTCCATCTCTGCCGCTCGCGGTTTCACTACTTCAGCCTTGGCACGCAAATCCTGGGCTTCCTGGAAGAATTCCCCAATTTGCTCACGAAGTTCGGCGTCGTTGGCTTCGTTCAGTAATTCGCGAAACTCTTCCAGCGTGCCGATCATGTTATCGATCCAACGCGCAATCGCCTCACGGTTGGTGAGGGTGATGTCGCGATGCATTTCCGGACTGCCCAATGCGAGACGCGTGGTGTCGCGAAAGCCGGTGCTGGCCAGCGTGGACATGTCACGCCAGGCGCGATCGGTGGTCGTGGTTTTTACCAATGAGGCGGCTACGATGAATGGCAGATGGCTGATACCAGCCACATAGCTGTCGTGTTCTTCAGGCTCCACAAAGTAAGGCTCGGCATGTGCCGCGGCGATCAGGCCCAGCACGTTCTTGATTGCGGTCTCGTTGGCTGTTGGGGATGGGCATACCACCCAACTGGCATTCTCGAACAGATCGGCCGAAGCGGCCTCAATACTGTCGGATTTTCCCGCCATTGGATGTCCACCGATGAAATTGACATGCCCGGGCAGGCTCCTGGCCCACTCCAGCACATCCGCCTTGGTCGATCCGGTGTCAGTGACAATGGCATTGAGTTTCAGGTGCGGACCAATATCCTCAAACACCTGCTTCATTGCACCGACTGGCGTGGCGATGATCACAACGTCGGCCTCCGAAATTGCGTCAGGAAGGCTCCAGGCAGTGTCATCCACCGCATTCATTTTCTTGGCAGCCTGCTGGTGACTGAGGTCGGTATCAAAGCCGATAATTTTGAGGGCGTTATCGTTCTCGGCGCTCCAGCGCTTGAGCGCAAGGCCGATGGAACCACCAATGAGACCGAGCCCGACGATAGTAATTTGCTGCATTGGTGACAATCTCCTACGGAACGTATTCGCTCACGTCAACTTCGCGGATCCAACCATCTTCACCGTCTTCGGTGGTGAATCGCATCCAGACGTCGCCTTCACCCAAATCATCACGGGCAGGATCGGTGGTTGGTTCTTCTTCGTCCATGAACATCAGCGGTGTACCGACTGGCAGGGCAATGATGGCGTCACCACTGGCAACTCCTGGGCCGGGGCGGAGGTTCACTGGTCCATCTGCGCTGATCTGGAAGTCGGGCTTGAAACCATCCTCATCGGCTGCCTCGATTGGGGGGATTTCGGTTGCCTCGGCTGCGGTATCTCCACTGGCAGTTGGAGCAGCTGTCGGCGCGGAAGCAGCCGCATCGGCAGCCGGGGTTGGCGTGGGCGCAACTTCTTGCGCCACAGGCACCTGGGTTGGGATGGGAGTTGGAATCACAATATCGCCCTGACCAACGAAATCGGAGACCACGGGCTCAAGGCGGGCATAAATCATAGTGAATGCCGCAACACACACCATCAATGTCAATGCCATGGAAATGCCAATCATCAGTCCCGATCGACGGGACCGTTGACGCAAACGTTGGTTCAATCCGGGATCGGTCATGCAATAAATCTCGCATCAAATATCGTGCAGGCACCGGAAACAAACAGGGGACAGCTAGCCCGCATATGGGGTTAGTTATAGCACGGCTGATTGTCCAGTCAGGATGGACAGGGATTCTGCCCGCGTGTGGCGCCAATCCTGTTGCCGCTGTACCCGCTTGCGTGGTATTCTCACCATCGTGCTACGGGGCGTAGCGCAGTCCGGCAGCGCGCAGCGTTCGGGACGCTGAGGTCGGAGGTTCGAATCCTCTCGCCCCGACCATGATCGGAACGGTGGAGCCAATGCTTCACCGTTTTGTTGTTAATTCACCTTTTTCACATCGCGGGTGTCGCGGAAATACGGGCTCTGCACTGGCACGAAATCGCGCTTGCGATTCATGAGCTCCTGGTACTGCGCCAGCAATTCGGCAGTCGCTTCATCGTCGCCACTGCGGCGTGCCTCTGCCAGTTCGGCCGTGAGCTGGTTTACCAGGTGTTGATGACGCTCCCGCTGTACCCGGATCGCCGTCTGCTGCGTCTCGGTGGTGACCTGGCCGCCAAGCATGGTCGGTCGAGGTCCCAGTGATTTCATTACCGCTTCGGCGTGGTCGGCCAGTGAATCGGGCAGGCCGACGATGATCTGCATGCCTTGGAGATTTGCGGTTTCCGGGCTCTTGAGCACCTCCAGGATTTCGCGATTGCGCGGATCCTTGAAGTCTTCCGGTTGCAGGTGATCCAGCACGCCGTAATTGAGCTGATGATGATAGATCAGCAGACCAATGAGGTAATCCTCGGTGGTGCGCTTCGTGGGCGCTTCGGTGGACGTTTCTGTGCTGGCGGGCGTGCGCCTGGTCTCGGCCCGGAGCTTGCGCTTTTCAGCCGCGATTGCTTCCTCCGAGATATCCAATTTGCGCGCCAACATGCGCGTGTAGTGGTTCTCACGAATAGCGTCCGGCACCTGGCGGAGCAATGGCAGTATCTGCTTCACCGCTTCAGACTTGGCGTTGGCATCGTTGATATCGATTCCACGCGTAACCGTGTCGATCACGAAATCCATAAACGGTACGGCCTGCGCGACAATGCGTGGCCAGCGCTCCGGATCAGTGCGGACGATCTCGTCCGGGTCTTTGCCACCGTCGATCTGGACGATGCGAATATCGGTCTTGAGCTTGCGTTCGAAGCTGAGGAGCCTGTTGGCGGACAGGGTTGGCACCATTTCCGCCTCGAGGTTTTCGGTCATGGTTTGGAGGCCGCGGAGGGTGGCCATTTGCCCGGCGGCATCGGCATCGAGTGCGAGAACGATCTCCGGGTTTCCGCGCTTTATCAGGTTGACCTGTGCTTCGGTGAGTGCCGTACCCATGCTGGCGACGACGTTGCGATAGCCGGCCTCATGCGTGGCAATCGCATCCATATATCCCTCGACAATCACAACCTGATTCGCATCCCGAATGGCATCTTTGGCGAGATCCAGTCCGTAGAGCAGGTGGCTTTTGTCGAATACCGGTGTTTGCGCGGTGTTCAGGTATTTTGGTTGGGCATCGCCAAGCGCCCGGCCGCCGAAGCCGACGGTGTTGCCATCGCGATCGCGAATTGGGAACATGAGCCGATTGCGGAAGCGATCGTAGTAACCGCCCCCATGTTCACGCTCGCTTGCGAGGCCGGCCTCTGCAGCAACTGTTGCCGGGATATTGCGCGATGCGAAAAAGTTGAGCAGCGCATCCCAGCTATCTGGCGCAAAGCCCAGTTTCCATGTCCGCACTGATCCATCACTGACGTGCCTGGATGCGAGCAGATCACGGCCCGCAGCGCCCTGGGTGGCGTTGAGCAGGATATGGTTGAACCACATCGCAGCCAACTCGTTGACCTCAAGCAATCGTTTCCGCTTTTCCTCTTCCTCGGGAGGTTTCGGGGCGGCGGATACTACTTCCACACCAGCGCGCTGACCGAGTTCCTTCAACGCATCGCGGAAATCAACATTTTCCATCGCCATGTAGAAGCTGAAGATATCGCCGCTCTTGCCACACCCGAAACAGTGATAGCTCTGCGTGTTGGGGAAGACGATGAACGAGGG
>DJVD01000175.1:0-4811 GCA_002440805.1 Chloroflexi bacterium UBA6265 | reverse complement strand
TCGACGATATCGAGGCGATCGCGGATTTCCGCCACGGGATCTTGCACCATCAGCTCACCTCCAGGGGGTTGTGCAGCGATTGGTACAAATCGATGGCAAAACGATCGGTCATGGAAGCGACATAGTCGGCGACGCGACGCTCTACCGAATCGTTGTTGCGGGCAACAGCATAAAGGGGAGGCATCAACTGGGGATGTTCGACGAAATATGAAAAATGGGTGCGCACAATATCGAGTTTCTGGTGCGTGGCCGGAAGCTGGTTGATGGGGTCGTAGACCGTATCGTAGAGAAAATCGCGTAGCACATCAGCAACTTCGCGAATGTCGTCGCTCATGCGGATGTGGCCATTTTCGCTGGTAACATCCGATTGCGTGATCACATCGGTTACAAGCGTATTGATCCGCTGACTGTGGCGCGTGCCAAGTCCTTCTTGCACATCGAGAGGAACATGTGATTCCGAAATGATGCCCGCCCGGATCGCGTCATCCAGATCGTGGTTCATGTACGCAATGCCATCCGAGAGTTTGAGAACCTCGGCCTCCAGAGATTCCGGTTCGTGGGTATGGCTCTTCATGATCGAAGACCGTCCCTTGGAATGGCGCAAGATGCCGCTGCGCACCGGCTCGGTCAGGTTCAGGCCTTGGCCGTCGTTCTCAAGATATTCCACCACACGGAGGCTTTGCTCGTTATGCCGAAAACCCGGCAGCATTTCTGCCAGGGCGCGCTCGCCGGCATGACCAAACGGGGTATGCCCCAGGTCGTGACCCATGCCTATCGCCTCAATCAGGTCCTCGTTCAGGCGCAAGGCTCGCCCAATCGTGCGAGCGATCTGCGTCACTTCCAATGTATGGGTGAGGCGCGTGCGGTAATGGTCGCCCTGTGGCGCAATGAACACCTGCGTCTTGTGCATCAGGCGACGGAAACTCTTGGTGTGGATGATGCGATCGCGATCGCGCTGGAAGTCAGTGCGGATTTCGCAGGGGGCCTCTGGACGCACGCGCACCGATCCCGCACTTCGGGTGGCCCGCGGTGTGAGATTGCGATCTTCCAGTTGTTCCAGCAGTTCGCGAACGGATTGCATGTAATGTGTCCTACGAAATCAGATCCATGTTCGCCATGGAGGCCATCAGCCGCTTGGTGCCATGTTCGGGCTTCTTGAACGCTACCGTTACTTCCTTGTCATTATCTCGCCGTTCAACGACAGATACGACCGTTCCTTCGCCAAACTTGGGATGGAACACAACGTTGCCATCTTTGAAATCCGGGATGGCCGGGACAATCTTTTTCGGCACTGGCGCAATATCACCCCACGGGGTTTGCGCCCGTTCGGTAAACGATCCCGGCTCGGCATGACCATAGTCGCGCGCGCGGCTGCTGGTGCGATGTGCCTCGCGCGTCACTCGTCGCATTGATTCCGCGGGAATTGGCTCGACGAATCGGCTGACCACGCTGCCCCGGTATTGACCGTGCGTCATGCGGCTTTGGGCGTAGGTGATGTACAGCAGTTTCTGTGCCCGGGTAATGCCGACATAGAATAGTCGCCGTTCTTCTTCCATCGCTGATGTATCGAATGCTTCCGACTCGACGGCTCGATAGATTGGCAACAAGCCTTCTTCTGCACCTGCAACGAAGACCGCAGGATATTCCAACCCTTTGGCGGAATGGAGCGTAATCAGCGTTACCGTACCTGCCGCATCATCCTCGATGGTGTCAGCATCGGATACCAGCGCAACCTGCTCCAGGTAGGCTGATATTGCCTCGGCAGGCGGAACCAGGTCGTAGCGCTCCAGATCAGCTCTCAGTTCCTGCACGTTGGCCCAGCGCTGCAGATCCTCTTCTGTGCCGGAATCGAACATCGTCCGAATGTCCATCACGTCTACAATTGCGTCGTAAAGCTCGGCAAGCGTAACTTCACCTTTTTTGTCCATCAGGATCTGGAATGCGGTGCCGATACGCGAGGCCGCTTTGGCGCCAGTGCCAGAAAAGTGTGGCAAGGGGCCCGTTTCTTTGTTGGCGATCGCAGGCACTTGCGTGAGGAACGCATCCAGTAGCGGACGCTGGTTGTCCGTTGCCCATTTCGTTGCAACGTCGAAGGCCGCTGGACCAAATCCCTTGCCGATGGGCAGGTGATCGATCACACGCAGCAGGGCCACATTGTCGGCCGGGTTGTAAATGAGTCGCAGCACGGCCATGATGTCGCGAACTTCGCGGCGCTCATAGAACCGCACACCGCCAACGATCTGGTATCGGAACTCGCTGGTGCGAAACGCTTCCTCCAGCACACGGCTTTGGGCAGTGGTTCGATACATAACCGCGATCTGTTCCGGCAATACCTTTCGCGCACTCACCAGCCGCCGAATCTCACTCACGATCCATTCTGCCTCGTGTTGCTGATCGGAAAGTTCTCGTAGCTGGATCATCTCTCCTTCATCATTGAAGGTGGTCATTTTGCGGTCGATTCGATCCTTGTTGCCCTGGATGACACGATCGGCCGCCTGCACAATTCGATGGGTCGAGCGGTAATTCACTTCCAGGTGGATCTCAGACGCGTTGGGATAGTCCTGTTTGAAATCGAGGATGTTGCGAATATCAGCCTGCCGCCAGCCATAGATCGATTGATCGGGGTCACCTACCACAAACAAATTGCCGTGGAGCTCACTTAGCGCGCTCACCATGACGTACTGCACGCGATTGGTGTCCTGATACTCATCAACGAGGATATAGCGGAACTGCTGCTGATACCGGGCGAGGGTAGAAGGGTCGCGGTCGAAGAGCCGAATTGGCAGCCCAAGGAGATCATCGAAATCGACTGCGTTTGCTGCTCGCAGCAATTTCTCGTATTCGGCATAGACGCGAGCCACGATTTCATCGTCGTAGGAACCCGCCTCATTGGCGATATCGCTTGCCGTTTGCAGGACGCTTTTGGCCGCTGAAATACGACTCAGCATCCGCCGGGGAGTTACCTGCTTCGGATCGAGGTTGGCGTTCTTGACCGCCGTTTTGGCAAGTTCCATCTGGTCGCCGGAGTCATAGATCACGAAGTTCGGGTTTAGCTGCAGCTGCTCCGATACGCGGCCGGGATTTTGACGCAATATCCGCACGCCAAGCGCGTGGAACGTGCCCATGACCAGGCCATCTGTAGCATCGGCACCGATGAGTTTCTCGATCCGATCGCGCATTTCGCGCGCTGCCTTGTTGGTAAAGGTGACAGCGAGAATCTCGGAAGGATGCACACCCAGGTGCTGGATCAGATAGGCGATGCGATTGGTCAGCACGCGCGTTTTGCCGGAACCCGGCCCAGCCACCACCAGCACAGGACCGTCGGTCGTTGTTACCGCGACTTGCTGCTGCTCATTCAGACCGGTAAGAAGGTCGGGAAGTGTTTGCGACATTGGTGAGAAAGCATCCTGTTCATGGAGAGTGGTTTAGGCACGCTCCAATACGTATTGGGGAGCCATATGATGACTTCAGAATATCACTGCGGCCCGGGCCGCTGACAGCAGCGCAGAAGGCAGTGTGACGAACCTCGCACCGCGACGGTTCGTGAAGTTGAGAAGTGTAGTCGGGAAGGCCATGGCGCGGAACGAGCGAGGCCGGTCAGCAACTTCCCTGCAGGGGAACGCCAGCTGGTTCCGGCCGCACGAGGCGCAGCTGATTGCACTTGTCCGGCCGACTTTCACTCTCCTGGTGGGTACCGGCTACCACGCTGGCCCTCATCAACGCTGGCACCCTTCAATTATTGAATGCGCCCTACTCATCGTGGTATTATGGGTTGAACCGAACGACGTGGGATCATGCGCGGGCCCACTGCCTGCGTTTTGTGTTGTTCGATGGAACTCAAGAATCTTTGCTTGGGGCCGTCCCACAGTCGGCTCCTTTTTGTTTGTCGTTTTCAGTTTAGGAGGTGCGCGGAAATGAAGAGTGATCTCTATACCGCAATCGCTCAAATTGCAGCCGAGCGGGGAATCCCGCGGGATGCTGTCCTCAGTTCAGTTCAATCTGCCCTTACCACCGTGTACAAGCGAAACACCGGCAGTGAGGAAGATGCATCGGTTGAACTCGATCCAGCAACCGGCGAAATGCAGGTTGTGGTGAGTAAGACCGTGGTCGAAAAGGTAACGAACCCCGATCTGGAGATCTCGCTGCAGGATGCGAAGAAATACACATCCGCACCCATCCTGGGCGAGGTTGTGAAGATCATCAGCACACCCGAGAACTTCGGTCGTATTGCCGCCCAGACGGTGAAGCAGGTAGTTCACGGCAAGATTCGTGATTTCGAGCGGGAAACCGTGTACAAGGAATATCACGACAAGCAGGGTGAAGTGCTGAGCGGCGTCATCCAGCGTGCCGATAACCGTGCCGTGGTGATTGAGCTTGGTAAGGCAGAGGCCGTGATGCCCGCCCGCGAGCAAGTTCCGAACGAGCGCTATCGTGCCGGCCAGCGGATCAAGGTGCTGTTGAAGGAAGTCAGCGAGAACCCCCGTGGTCCTCAGTTGATCGTCAGCCGCGCCGATGGCATGCTCATTCGCCGCCTCTTCGAGCAGGAAGTTCCGGAGATTCAGAGCGGTGCGGTGGAAATTATGTCCATCGCACGGGAACCCGGCCTACGCTCCAAAGTGGCAGTAGCTGCCCGGCAGGACAAGGTCGATCCGGTGGGATCGTGCGTTGGCGTGCGTGGCGTTCGCATTCAGAACATCGTCAATGAGCTGTATGGCGAGAAGATCGATGTGATTGAATGGTCGCCAGATACGGCCACCTTCATCTCCAACGCGTTAAGCCCGGCCAAACCGAGCAATGTGTCGTTGAGTGAA
>DJVD01000086.1 GCA_002440805.1 Chloroflexi bacterium UBA6265 | reverse complement strand
ACTGAGGAGGTCAACGTTTATCACCGGGCCCTGGCCATTCTCGAATCACATTCCAAACTCGAGTTCTCCGATGCGGTGATCGCCGCCCGCGCGGAGAGGCACAATGCCGAGCTGGCCACATTCGACCACGATCTCGCCTCTATCTATGACGGCCCTGCCTGGTCGAACGCCTGGCGTCGTCGCAGGATGGCGGTGACCTCGTGGCGATTGTGGAAGAGCTGGCGCAGCGCCACTGTTTCCCAATTGCGGCGCAATGTCGCCACAGTGGAATCGATCACCTGCAGCGGTGATCCCGGTGGCAACTTCAGGCTCATCACCGCCAGGCCACCGGCCGGCACAAAGCGGGCGGTGCTGTTCATGATGCTGGCGCTCAGGCCCGGCTCCATGCGCATATCGTTCACCACAAGGTCGAACTGCTGTGTGTTCTCTGCCAGGAATGGGCCGGCCAATGTCGGGATATACGTGAGCCCCGGTGCACCTTCCAGCCGGGAATCAAGCGCGCCACTATCCACCGCCCATACCTGCAGGCCGCGATTGAGCAAAATCCGGGTCCAGCCGCCTGGGACTGCGCCCAAATCCAGCGCTGTGCCGCTGGTTGGCAACTCCACCAGGTTGGTTCGAATGATCTCTTCCAGCTTGAATTCGCTGCGGCTGATCTGGTCTTTCGGTTTGGCCAGCGATACGCGGCCACCGGGCCAATCGGAGAGCGCATTGGCCGCCCCATTGGAGCCAAGGATGAGGCCATCGGGCACGAGGCAGGCGCTGAGGATGTGCGTGGCACCGCCTCGCACCACATCGACATCGATCTCGATCAGGGCCGCTTCCAGGCGACGGCGTAGCTGATCGTTGCGGTAAGGAACTGCAACCTCGCCGCTCTGCCAAACGTGCAGTGCCACCCTGGGCGGCAGCGGGATTTGTTGCCACGCCTCAATGGCGATATCGCCGAGCGCGTCCAGGTCCTGCACCTCGTCCAGCGGGATTTCCGCCACGCCGCGGAAGAGATGGCGGGTGAAGGCCAATTTCTTCTCGCGGATGGTTTCGGCCAGGGTGGCGATGCTCACCCCCTCATCCTCGAACGCGGCGATATCGGGACCGAGCGGCTCCATCACGGCGTCGCGAAAATGAGGCCGGAGTTCATCCGCCGCCGTGCTGAGGAAATCTTCGTTTGCCGAGAAATAGATGCGGGAAAGTATCACCGGGTGTGCCTCCAAATATCCGTTTCATTATGGTGCATGGTGGCAAACAGGCACGTAAAAGGGGTGACGCCGATCGGCGCCACCCCTTTTGTGCATCAGGTGGTTACTTGGTCAACCAGTTCTGTGCGGCCCAGCCGGTGCCGCGGCTGGTTTGGATGCGCCACCAGGTATAGCCACTACCGCTGGCGGGACCTTCCAGCACCGTCCCCGTGGTACCAGCCGGCAGGATCGTAATTACACTCCCCCCGGTGCTGGCACTCGAACGCAGGTTCAGTGCTTCCGTGACGCGCACCGTGTTACCGATGGCGAATTTGGCGCCGGTGGTGGGTGTGGTGGTACCACCGGTCTTCACAATCCAGTTCTCAACCACCCAGCCGGTGCCGACACTGGTCTCGATGCGCCACCAGGTGTAGCCGCTGCCCGTGCGTGGGCCTTCCAACACCTTGCCCGTGGTGCCCGCCGGCAGGGTGCGAATAACACCGTTGCTGGTGCTCGCACCGGAGCGCATGTTGAGCGATTCGGTCACCCGCACGCTATCGCCAATGGCGAACTTGCCACCGGTAGCTGGGGGAGGTGTGGTCGTTGGAGGTGGAGTAGTGGTGCCACTCGTTTTAACGATCCAGTTTTCTACCACCCAGCCGGTACCACTGCTGGTTTGGATACGCCACCAGGTGTAACCGCTACCCGTACGCGGACCTTCCAGTACCTTGCCCGTGGTGCCAACGGCCAACACGGTTACCACGCCATTGCTGGTACCTGGACCAGAGCGCATATTCAGCGATTCGGTCACCCGCACGCTATCGCCAATGGCGAACTTGCCACCGGTGGCTGGTGGAGGTGTGGTCGTTGGAGGCGGGGTGGTGGCCGTCCCGGTTGTCACCAACCAGTTGGCGGCCGCCCAGCCAGTTGCGCCGGCATCGGTACGCAGGTTCCACCATCGATATCCACTGGCGTCTGTCGGGCCACCGATCACTGCGCCGGTTGTGCCGGCAGCGAGCGTCCCAATTACATTTGAACCTGTGCCCGGTCCGGAGCGGAAGTTCATCGATTCGGTGACACGGAACCGCTGTCCCACGGCCGAAATTGGCTGGGGAGCGATCTCGATCAGTGTGGAATCGATCCAGCCACCACCGATACCGGTACCGCCATACACGCCGTACCAGGTTTTACCCGTGGTTCCAACCGGATTTACTGAAATAGTCAGGCGGGTGCCAGCACCAACATTGGCCTGTGCGGTTTGGCCGATACCGGGTCTCACCAAAATGCCTGCCGCTGCCCGCGTTTGCACAACGGTTCCGAGTGGGTAGGCCGAAGCCGGGGCCGTTACCTTATCCACCGTGAACTGATTGATGGTGATCCAGCCTTCGTTGCGGTTCTGCGTGCGTACCTGGAACCATTGGGTGCCGCCAGCGGGATACGGACCCGCCATCAGGAACGCCCACGTGCCCGATTCGGTGCCCTCATTGGCGGCATTCACACTTGGCGAGGCCTTGATGGCAACATTTGAGCCGAGCTTCACATTCTGGCCGAAGGTGTAGCCCGCCATCGGATCGATTGTCGGCGGGCTAACCACGAGGAAATCTGCCGGCACCCAGCCCTGCTTGTTGTTATAGAACACGAGGTACCAGTTGAACTGGCTATCCGTCACCGGGCCGCGCTCAACTTCCACGCGTGTGCCGTTCGGGATGCGATCGATAATCAACTGGCTTGATCCAGGCTGGGAACGCATGGGCAGGGCCGCACCGTCGGAGGTCTGGATTTTCACCCAGTCGCCCGGCACAATACCGGCCGGCATCTGGCTATCGAGCAGGCCATTATCCAAAATGCTGGCCACAGTGTTCCGCAGCCACGACATATCGTCGTAGAGGCCGTTGCCCGGGCAGCCCGATTGCACCACATCGCGATGGGCGGCGATGGTCGGCAGGTTGGGCACCTCGTGGAATGCCTTACTGCCCTTGGGATTCAAATCGCGCACGACATAGGCAATGATGTTGGCCAATGCCGATTTGGCCGCCTGCGGCGGATCGACGCTGGAGAAATCACCCATGACACAGATACCGGAACTGCCAACAGCAAACTGGTAGGCGTGGCCGCCAATAACGTTGGCGCCACCCACACGGCCTTCAAAGATATTGCCACGCACATCGACCACGTAGTTGTAGCCAATATCGCCCCAGCCCTGGGTAACGCAGTGATAGTAGTAAATGCTGCGCACCGCGTTGTAGCCATCGGAGCCGTAATTCACGGCGGCGTGATGCACGATAGCATGCTCTACCGTGGCATATTCCGGCGGCCAGATTTCGCCAGTGCTGTCTCTACGCCACGATTCGTTGGCACCCCACTGGGCCCGCGTGATGATGGCTGGTGGCTTGGTAGTATCGGTATTGCCGCCAACCGCGGATGTACGCATCAGCGTCATCCCGCGATCGGTTTCCCACGGGCCATCGGTGGGATCGATATACGTTACCTGGAAGCGATCGAGGACGACGAGGTTGCCCTCGCCATCGATGGTGCGATAGCGAATGAACTGCTGGCCATCGCCAAAAAAGAGATCGGTGTGCAGGCGATCGTCTGCCGGTGCCGGGCCACCATCATCGTGGGCGACCATGGCGTAGCCTTCGTCCCAGATGGTGCCGTCGTAACTGACGGCAAACTGCACTGCTGGCCACGTGCCAACACCCTTGTCCCAGGCGAAACCCAGTGCCCAGAAGGGGAACTCGGTTTGCAGCGTGACCCAGCCCTTGCCCTCCAGCTTGATATCGGTGTTGATGTTGTCGGCCTCGTCCCAGCTNNCCGCGCGGAGCAGTGGCCACAATGGCGGCAGCGGCCCCGATGGTAGCCGTGGTTTTAATCGCGTCACGGCGATTGATTTCGCTACTGGCATGGTTCGATGGCCGTGGAGACGTAGGTAGATCCTGGTTTGTCATGGGACGTTTCTCTCTCACCTGGCTGGCGTGACGCGCGCGGATGGCACGGCACAAATTACCCCTGTAGAACCAGTGTACACGCCTATCAAGACACGCGTGAATGCTTATGACAATCGTTAATCAGGCCCTAGGTCCTGACTATTGCACGTACATATGTACGTACTATACTGTCAAGCTCCGCCAATCGTGCGAAATTGCCCCCACGAACAGATTGCTTGAGATGGCCAACATCCACAGTCCCGCTTGCGCTGCAGATAGCAAAACACCCGACAAGGAACAATCCTTGCCGGGTGTTGCGTATATCTATGATCTCCTGCTACCAGCAGGGTACGCCTTCCATATCGGCGCTGCACGTGCATTGCCAGCCACGGGCCTGGTAGGGCGAGGTGAAATCGCGGGTGTACATTTCGTTCCCTTCAGCATCCAGCACCGTGCGATTGAAGCTGACGTTCAGGCCCTCTACCGGATAGGCCGAGGGGAAGGTGGATCCGGCGGGAAGCTCGAAATCGACGACCCAGGCATTATCATCGTTCGGTTCGGCCTCCCAGATGGATGTCTCGGAGATCTGCACATCCCAGCCCGGATTGGTGCCCCAAATTTCGATGATGTGGATACCATCAGCCGCCCAGCTGGAGACCAGGATAAAGTTCTCGGTGTTATTGGTGAAGCGGAAATCGGCCCAATCTTCCGCCGGCTGCCAATCGGGTTGGAGAATGGAGGCATCGAAGCCCGGACCCCAACCATCGCGCTCATACCCGGTGAGACGGTACGTGTGTGGATACCACTCCGTAATCGGGAATCCGCCCATCACCGCAGCGCGGAAGGTAGTGGTGGTAACCTGGCAAATACCGCCACCAAATTCATCCTGGATCACACCGGCAACAATACCCGTACCACCGCGGAACTCAGGGTTCGTCTCAATGGAGCCGACAGCGCCGTTGAAGCTGAAGTCATCGCCCGGGGCCACGATGATGTTATTGATCAGGTTGATGCCCACGGTGACATTGTGGCCGCGATCGGTGCCGATGTCCGATGTGAAATTGGAATCGACGCGGCAAATGCGCTCCTTGATCCCCAGCGTATCGAGGTTATCCTCGCGCACCTTGGCTGGCGTGGTCACCACCGGGATATCCACCCGTTCGTGGTTGCCGATAAAGCTGTCGGCCACCAGGTTTGCAAACTCGGGACCCTTGAGGGTTTTGCCATCCTGGGCATTTGACGTGGCCGAAAGTGTTCCGTTGAAGAACTGCACGCGGGCATTCACCGGCATGCGGTTCACTTCCGGCTTGAAGCGACCCTGCAGGTAGACCGAAAGCGCAGGGCGATCGAAATCTACGCTGGTCTCGGCCTGGCCGTTCACCACCCGGGATGTAAAGATCATGAACTCGGAAACTTCTTCCGGCAGCACTTCCCACCGGCTTTCCTCAAAACGCACGGTCACCGAATTGCTGAGGATATTCAGCACAGCGGCCTCGTTCGCTTCCAGGTCGGCCTTGGTGATGCGTGGCTGATCAACAACGGTGGGGAGTTCGTCGGCAATCGGCTCCAGTGAGCGCAGGGTTGCCAGCAACTTGCCGGTAACCGTATCGCGATCGGCAACGATACCGGTGGTGTCTTGCGTAATCTCGAGTTCAGCACCTTTCACCGTGAAGGTGGCATCAATCGCCGGATTATCGATATCGGCATCCACCTCGTCGAACCAGGCGTTCAGCATTGCCGGCTGCAGTTCGAAATTCAGCGGTACTACCTGCGCACCCTGGATGATGGCGTTGGTGTACATCAGCCGATCGGCGGCCTTCTCATCGCGACCCTGGTTCATGGCACGGGCAACAGCCGCTTCTACATCCACGGTTACGCCGAGATCGGTGAGGGTGGGGTTCCACTTCAGATTCTTGAAGGTGTATTGCACAGTGGAGGTGTTGAGCTCATCCACCCGTGCCTGCACAGCAGCCACGGCTTCTTCAGCGGTCATGCCGCCGACATTCACATCGCCAATGTAGGTATTGGGGTAGATCTTGCTGGCATAGGTTGCCCGGAATCCGGCAACCCCAGCGGCCATGACTGCCAACAGGGCACCAGTACCGGCCAGCGCACGAGTTGCCACGCGCCGGCTAACAGTGTTCCAATCCCGATCTTCTACCTTGAAGGCATTGCTAAGGCGGGTATATACATCGGGTCGGTTTTGTTCAGGTTGTTGCGGAGACCCAACGCTATTGTCAGCCATATTAAGCGGTCACTCCCTTATTTTCGGCACGACAAATTACGGACGCCATGCCTATCCGTACAGCTTGTAACATACCATACGTAAGCTACTCCGCGCTACAGATCGCGCGTGTCGTGCAGTATCTGCGCGACCTTCTACTCCAACTAACGCATGGACAATACCACCGGATTCATTCACACATCTGTGACAATTTCGCCGCAGGCGCGTCGAAACCCTATGTCAAATTGAGGTCAGTGAAATACGCGAGCGGATTCCCACCGGCACCAGCCAGCCGGCCGCACCCCGCGCTCACTCCCCCTCCCCCACAATCGGGATGCGAACACGATGTGTTCGCATCCCGATTCCCTCGTTTTCAGGCAGTTCACGTGGATGAGCTGCGGTGCAGCAACTTGCCTGTACCCGGAATCACCAGGCTGTCGTCGTTGTGATGCTCGGCATCGTACACCGTGCGACCGTGACTGAGCGTGCGCACCACGAAGCCGGTGATCTCGGCGCCATGAATCGGGCTCAGGTCACTTCCATCCAGTGCATCGTCGTTATCCGCCACCCAGGTGGCTTCAGGATCGAACAACACCAGGTCGGCATCGCTACCGATGCGTAAGGCACCCTTGCGCGGAAAAATCCCCAGCACCTGGGCTGGATTGGTGGCCACCATCCGCACCGCTTGCGATGTGCTCATGCCGCGTTTGCCCACGGCCTCGTGCCAAAACAGGCTCAACGTGGTTTGGGCATCGGTTCCCAATGTGCCACCCTCCCCGGTCCGAATGGGGGTGACGCTGATGCAATCTACCTGCTCGGTCAGCACGTACCTCCACAATTCATCCACCTCACGTTGCGGTCGTAACGGCGGTCGTACCCGCAAGGAACGGCCGCTATCGCTGGCGACAGCGAGATAGAGTGCGGGCACGCTCATGGTGACGCTCACGCCACGATCGCGGGCGGCAATGGCAATGCGCACCGCTGCCGCCGAGGTGAGGCCGTGCAAATGCACCCAGGCTCCTGTGGCTTCCGCCATCAGCATCAACGTACTGGTCGCCAGCGATTCGCTCAGCGCATCCCGTGGGCTGAGTTCGCCGTGAAGCGGCTGGATCGCCAGCGGCAAATGATGCTGCGCCAGCACCCCCATCAATTGATAGAGCTCGGCATCGGTGAGGCCGTGCTCGCCGATCAGTGACGTAGACACGCCGATCATGCCCACGGTTTTCATCCGGGCAATCTGGGCACTGGTGGGGATGTTCTCCGCAGTTACCGGTAACCACAGCGCCGCATCGATGGAAAGGTGGCTGGGCGTGCCCACATCGGACGGGGCATTGCCCGGTTCGGCTGCGATCGTGGTAAGACCCCCCGCCAGGGCGGCAGTCTGGACGCGATGGGGAACATCGCCGGCATTGATATCGTGGAGCCAGGGCGCGGGAAACCAGGTTTCCACCATGCCGGGAAGCACCAGCAAATCGGTGGCGTCAATCGAGGAATCGCTATCCACACCGGAGGCATCGTTCAGCATGGCCACGATCTGATGATCGTCAATCACCAAATCGGCGCGCATATCGCCATCCATGGTGATGATTCGCCCGCCGCGAACAATCGTGCGCAAGGCCATTGCATTGATATCCATCCATGGCTCCCGTGTCGCGAGTTAATCCTGCGAACCAGTGTACCGCGCCCTTGCCAGCAAAAGACCCTTGCCGCCGCAGACGGGTGCGGGTGCTAGCATGATGACCAACCTGGAAACGTATCCAACTCAATTACGAAAGGCGTGGTCATGAAGGACGTAGTTGTGGTGATTGGCTCCGGCCACATCGGCCAGGCCATTGCCCGGCGAGTTGGTGTAGGCAAACACGTGCTCCTGGCCGATGTGCGAATTGAGAATGCCGATGACGCCGCGAACGTGATGGCCGATGCGGGCTACGATGTCAGTACCACGACCGTGGATGTTGCCTCGCGACCTGCGGTAGATGCCCTCATTCACACCGCCACCGCGCGTGGCAGTGTCACCGGCCTGATCCACGCCGCTGGCGTCTCACCCTCCCAGGCGTCACCAGCAACCATACTCAGCGTCGACTTGTACGGCACGGCCCTGATACTGGAAGCATTCGGCGCGGTCATCGCCAACGGTGGCAGTGGCGTGGTGATCGCTTCCCAATCGGGGCATCGGTTGCCACCGCTTTCGATAGAGCAGAATCATGCCCTCGCCACCACGCCGGTGGAGGAACTGCTCTCTCTCCCCTTCCTGCAGCCGGATGTTGTCACCGATTCGCTCCATGCCTATCAGCTCTCCAAGCGCGGCAATGTGTTGCGCGTGGCGGCCGAGGCGGTACGCTGGGGCACCCGCGGGGCGCGAATCAATGCCATTAGCCCGGGCATCATCATCACGCCGCTCGCCCGGAATGAACTCAGTGGTCCCCGCGGCGATGGCTATCGCCGCATGATCGAGGCTTCTGCCGCTGGCCGTGCCGGCACTCCCGATGAAGTTGGCAATGTTGCCGCCTTGCTGATGGGCCCGGACGGCGGGTTCATTACCGGCAGCGATGTACTGATGGATGGTGGTGTCACCGCCGCCTACTGGTATGGCGACCTTCGCCCCACGTAGCCAGATGGCAACATAGGAGTAGGAACACCATCTCAGGAATGCGACAGTAATTCACACTGAGCTTTCCCGAAGGAGGACCTGTGACATCACCCGAAACTCTAATTGAACGCTACACCGCTGCTGCCATCGCGTTGGACAAGGATGCGCTACTGGCACTGTATGCACCGGATGTGCGGTTGTTTGACCTGATGCGGCCATGGCAGGTGCGCGGCACCGACGAATGGGGTCCCGCA
>DJVD01000261.1 GCA_002440805.1 Chloroflexi bacterium UBA6265 | reverse complement strand
AGCATGGTGAACTCGGGGTTGTGGCGGCGTGACACGCCCTCGTTGCGGAAGATGCGCCCGATCTCAAACACGCGGTCGAAGCCACCCACGAGCAGCCGCTTGAGCCGCAGTTCGGTGGCGATGCGCAGGAAAAAGTCGGCGTCGAGCGCGTTGTGATGCGTGACGAACGGCCGGGCGGCGGCGCCACCCGCGGTGGCCTCCAGCACCGGGGTCTCGACCTCAATGAACTGCCGGTCCTCGAGAAAACGGCGGATGTGCGACACGATGCGCGAACGCAGCATGAGCCGCTGCCGCGACTCGGCGTTGACGATCAGGTCGAGGTAGCGCTGGCGGTAAACCTGCTCGGCATCGGTCAGGCCGTGCCACTTCTCGGGTGGAGCATTGAGCGCCTTGGAAAGCATGGTGCAGGTGGTAACGCGAAGCGATACTTCGCCCATCTTGGTGCGGAAAAGCTCGCCACTGGCCTGCACAAAATCGCCCACGTCATAGAGCTTCAGGATTTGCTGGTACGCGTCCTCGCCGATCACATCCTTGCGAATATAGAGCTGAATGGTGCCGTTGCCATCGCGGATATGGGCGAACACGGTTTTGCCCATATGGCGATAACTCACCATCCGGCCGACCAGCGTGACTGGATTGGTGGAATGGCCGTTGCCATCCAACACCCCTGCCTTCTCCTCGGCCTCGAACAGGGCAATCGCACCGGTACTGGTGTGCGTGCGCCGGGCGCGGGTAGGGTAAGGCTCGATGCCGTTGTCGCGCAGCTCATCGACCTTACGACGACGAATTTCCTGCAGTTCAGATAACTCCATGCGGTGCTCCGATTGGTACGTGGTGGCTGTAGAAACGGAAAACGCGGCGGGTGGAATCCCGCCGCGTTGCGTCCGTGAAAGATTCCTGCACCTATTTTACGTTGATGATGTTGTATGTGAGGTTGCCACCCGGGGTTTGGATGGTGACGGCATCACCAGTCTGTTTCCCGATCAGGGCCAAACCTACCGGCGATTCATCGGAAATGCGGCCATCCTTGGCCGATGCTTCCTCTTCGTTCACCAGCAGCCAGGTTTCCTCTTCCTCGTCATCCTCGGCTTTCACCGTGATGCGACTGCCAAGGCTGATGGTGCCATCGGCGGAACCTTCCTCCAGCAGATCAGCGCGGGAGAGGATGCCTTTGACTTCGCGGATGCGTTCTTCCACGTAATAATATTCTTCCTTCAAATCCTCGAACTCACTATTGTCCGAGACATCGCCTTCTTCACTGGCGGCAGCGATGCGCTCGGAGAGTTCCTTAATTCGCTCGTTCTGAAGCACGCGCAGCTCTGCGGTGAGCTTGTCCATACCCTCCTGGGTGATTTTCAGACGATCGTGCGCCATGATGTGTTCCTTTCAAAAGCCATTGGTCGGCGGGCAAGATCAAACCGGCCCGGGTATGTACGAAAACCCCGCATCAACGGGGCCTCATCTTGTGCGCCTGGGCGCTTCTCATACGTGAAAACCGGATGGCGTTGCCAACCGGGTAGTAAAGCGTATGCGCTCAGTATAAGCCGGATAAACGCACGTGGCAATAACGGATGGTACATCGTGCACAATCCGCGATTTCGCAAACCTGTGACAAAGAGTCACAATATTAGGTTGAGAGCGGTTGCTGGCTTGCATGACATGCCGACACAGATGCTTTACCCATCCGAATCATCCCCTTGCATCTATCAGCCTTAGGGATTATGCTCTGGCTATAGTGTACGTACAGTACGTACGCAGGCGAATCGGCTTGGGATTCGCTGTTACAGGTTTTCCGGAGAGAGCGGGAAAACCGCTCTTGGGGGGATAGGGGATCATGCGTAATTTCAAACCGGCGTTGGCTACGCCGCTCACATCTGTGACGAATCGGCGGAAATTCCTTGCTGGCATCACCGCCGCATCGTTGGGGCTTGCGGTTGGATCCACCACATTCTCTGCCAACAAGGCATCGGCCAATGGCTCCATTGGCTACGTGGCCGTCCAGGGTGCCGAGCTTTTCGTCCATCCCACCGATCTTTCGCCCATCCTGTATATGGATGAAGGCGTGCCCGTGGATGTGCTGTTTGGTCCGCACGAAGGGTTGTATGAAATTCGGTATTACGGCACCGATGGGTGGATATGGGCGGAGTATCTCTCGCTCGACGGTTCGCTGGCTCCTGCTGGGAATATTGGCGGTGGTGAGGAAGCGCCCGTGGTCCAGGATGCACCCGCGGCCAACCCGGCAAGTTCGGATGAGCACTGGATCGATGTCAATCGCACATCCGGCCTGGTGAGCCTGATGATCGGTGAAAACCCGATCGCAGGGTTCTGGGGATCAATGGGTTGGGAAACGACCGATGATGGCTTCTATGCCACCGCGATCGGGACGTACCACGTCTACGGATTTGATGAAAGCCTGCATTACACCGACTTTGCCGGTAACTACATTAGCAACTGGGTTGCCTTCGATCCGGTGCGCTACAACGGTTTCCACAGCTACACCAAGGACAAGAAGGGCAACATCCTCCCGAACGGCGCCGGCCGTACCGCCGGCTGTGTAGCCCTTGCTCCTGGCGACATCGACCAGCTTTGGGATTTCGCGCAGATGAACATGCGCGTTGAGGTGCATTGGTAAATATGAAGCCCCGGCCTTCCCGCAGCCGTTCACTGGTCCGCCGTGTGACGGGCGCGATGCTTGCCGTCGCGATCTTGATCGCGGGTGGATGGTACCTGTCGCCCATCGTAGGGGACGTGTTGCCGGGTCCCTCCCGCCCGATGGAGGCGGTCATCGCCACGGATGATGTGAACCTGCGGAGCGGGCCGGGGACATCGTTCGATGTGCTCACGGTGGTGCCCGCCGGATCCGAACTCTCTGCCGAGCGGGAAACCGTCAACGGCTTCTCTGCCGTGCGAATTGATGATCAACAGGGCTGGATCGCGAGCTCGTATCTTTCGGCGCCAGGTGTGGCGTACGCTGCCGAATACGAGGTGGGTGAGGCGGAGTCTTTGCCAGTCACGGATGCGATCGCGGCTGCCGCCGAGCCTGAGCCGACCACAGTGTTGTCCCAACCGCTGCCAACTGCCGTGCCGGTTATGCCCGAGCCAACCGTTGAGCCCGATCCAGTCGTGGTGCCAACCGCGGTTCCGGTTTTGGCAGAAACCACGCAGGTCCAGGCGCAGCTCCAACCGGGCGAGAAGTGGATTGAGGTGAACCGCACCAACCGCACGGTGACGCTCCACAATGGCGAAATTGTGGTAGCCACATTCGATGCGCTCATGGGCAAAGACCTCTCCGCCGACGGCTATTACAGCACCGCGGTCGGCACGCACTATGTGCATGTCAAGGAAAAGGCGCTGGCGGAAACGCCCTTTGCCGACGGTGTTTATCTCACCGACTTTGTGGGATTCGATCCCGACCGAAGTAATGGTTTCCATTCACCTACGCGGGATGCAGATGGCAATGTCGTCATCACAGGGGGCACCGCCACGCTAGGCTGCGTGCGGCTCTCGGAAATGGACGCGCAGTTCCTGTTCGAGTTCGCCACCATCGGTATGCGCGTGGAAATCCACGATTAGGCTTGCGGCTTGTCCGGCACCACGCGGACATCGTCTTCTGGATGAGAATAGTGGATGCGTTGGCGCACCCGGGCCGTGACCACGCCGTTGCGAGGCGCGAAGAGGAAGAGCATCCCAAACACGGCGGTTGCTGTGAGCACCACGGCAGCTCCACTCGGCACGCCACGATAATAGCTGATGTAAAGACCAACCAGGCCAGACAGCGCGCCGATTGTGCTGCTGAGCGCGATCATCCGGCGCAAGTTATCAGTTAACATGCGCGCGCTGGCGGCTGGCGTTACCAGCATCGCCAATACCAGCACATTGCCAACTGTTTGCAACGATACGACGATCGCCAGTGCCAGCAGCAACAGGAAGAGTTGGTCGAACACCCACAAATTGAGGCCCGTGGATCGAGCGAAGACGCGATCAAACGAAATCAGCGTGATCTCGCGGCGGAACATTGCCAGGCCCACCAGGACAACCAGCCCCACGATCGCGGTGATAACGAGATCATCCCGGCTGACCCCCAGGATCGAGCCGAACAGGAACGAATTCAAGTCGCGCACATAGCCGCTCTGCAAACTCATCAGAGCCACACCGAGGGCGAACGATCCGGCGAAGAGGACTCCGATCGCGGTGTCGTTGTTGATCCGGCCGCTCTGGCTGACCACGCCGATTAGCGTGGAAATGATCACCGCTGCGATCAATGCGCCGACGAGGAAATTGCCGCCCAGGATAAACGTTATGACCACGCCGGGAAAGATGGCGTGTGACAACGCATCACCAAGGAACGAATATCCGCGCAGGATCACGAACACCCCAATGGCGCCGCAAATAATCCCCACCAGGATGATCGCAAGGAACGCGTGCTGCATGAATGTGAAGTGCCAGGGGTCGGTCAACCAGCTCATGATGCCGCCACCTCTCGCAGCGACTCCACGGAAATCACACTGCCGCCGAACGTGCGAAGCAACACATCCTGTTGAAAGATGTCGTGTGGTGAGCCTTCGGCAACGATATCGCCGTTTAGCAGCACCGCGTAGTCGGCTGTTCGCGCTGCCTGCGCGAGATCGTGGGTAGCGTACACAATCGCCGTCCCGCGCGATTTCAGTTCAGTCAGCAGGTCTACCAGCATGTCTTGCGTCGGCACATCCACGCCGGTAAATGGTTCGTCCAATAACAGCACATCGCCATTGTTCAACAGCGCCCGCGCCAGGAACACGCGCTGCTGCTGTCCGCCACTGAGGGCATCGATCTGCGCCTGGGCAAGGTGATCCATGCGCACATCCTTCAGCGCCTGCATCGCAACAGCCTTGTCGTGCCGTGAGAACGGCTTCCAGCGGGAGCGTGATCCGGCCAGGCCCAACAGCGTGCATTCCAGCACGGAAATGGGAAACGTCCAGTCGACATCGGAGCGTTGGGGGACATAGGTGATATTGGCGTGCGGACCGGAGAGTTCCTCCCCCTCGAACTTCGCTGCACCGTGGCTGGGGGGAATCATTCCCGCCAGGACTTTCAGCAATGTGCTTTTTCCCGCGCCGTTCGGGCCAAGCAGGGCCGTGATCTGGCCGCGCTTGATTTCCAGGTTGACATCCCGCAAGGCGGATCGATTGTCGTAATGCACGGCGAGATTGTGACAGGTGAGGACGGGAGGTAGAGAACTCATTCCGGGGGTGATCCTTGATTGCTGGGCGGGCCCGCATATCTGCGCGCCGGAGTGAAACCTATCACTAGTGATACTTTGTGTCAATATCGATGTGAGGGCTACTGATGCGCCTGACACGACGGGCACACGCCGAATACTTCCAGCGTGTGTTCGTTGATCTGGAATTTTGTTTCATCAGCAAGGGTGGAAATGAGTTCGGACATGGGGCAGGCGGTAAACGTCACCGTGATGCCGCACACCTGGCAGAGGAGATGATGGCGATGGCCCGGTGCGCCGCTGATGTAGCTGGGGTGGCCATCGGGTGAAACGATGCGGGTGAGTACATCCATACTCGCCAGCACCTCGAGCGTGCGGTACACCGTGGCGCGACCGATGCTGTCATCGCCGCTACTCAATTCAGCTACCAACTGCTCGGCGGTAAATGGTCGTTGATGGCGCAGCACCGCATCTACCACTACTGTGCGCGGCCCCGTGAGCCGGTAGCCGTGCTGGCGGAGTCGGTGTTCTATCTCCTCAATGGTCAAATGGGTGGTGTGTGGATTCTGGGTTTGCTGCATTCTGGTTCCTGTACCTAACGTCTTTTCATTGTATCTGGCCCTGCCAAATTTCGCCGGGCGACGGGAACATGGACGCCAATTCACGCGTTAGAATGAAAGGACAATACGTCGATAACGTCGAGGAGTGTGAGTAGCAGGCATGACCATGGCAACCCGCAATCGATCTTTTGCAGCGCTCCTTCTGATTGCGATCCTTGCGCTCGCACTCGCCAGTGTCGGTTCCCTTGCCTCGGCGCAGTCCGAGCGCGACGCATTCTGGCGGGAATACAACACCGAAATAACCATCAACGAGGACGGCAGTTTCCACGTGGTCGAAACGCAACTCGTCGCCTTTACTGGCACGTTCCGCTTCGGCACCAGGATCATACCCAACGAGCGTTTTGAGGCACTTGAGAACGTTGAGGTGGCCGTGGCCAATGACGCCGATAGTGCGCCGGAAACGTTTAGCCTGGCGAGGGCCGATCGCGGCCAGCAGGGCACCTACACGGTGAACGAGGGACTCAGCGGAGTCGAAATCGTTTATTACTTTGATCCCACCAGTGGCAGCGAAGATCGCCTCATCGTGATCGAATACGACGTGATCGGTGGACTGAACAGCTATCCGGATGAAACCCCACCCACCCAACAACTCCGCTGGATAGCGGTCTCGTCCGAGGTTGTGGATAGCGCAGATGTGCGTAGCTCCACAGTGATCGTCCATCTGCCCGAGGCCGTGGCCTTTGAGGACACGGTGTACCAGCCAGAGAACGCGGTGCATGACGGCGACACCTTCACCTGGACTCGCCAAAACCTGACAGACCAGTTCGATATCGCGGTGCAGTTTCCGCAGATGACCGATGCCGCCGTGCCTCCCTGGCAGGCCGCGGAAGACGAGCGAATCCTCGAGCAAGCCGAACAGTCCGACAAGAACAATGTCACCGGTGTGGTCTACCTCGCAGCAGGTTTGCTGATTGCGGTTGGCGGCACGCTGTTTGTCGCGCTGCGCTGGTTCACTACCGGCCGCGATCCCAAGATCGGCCTGATTGCCGATATCGTCACCGAGCCACCGGATGACCTGCATCCGGGTGCCGCCGGCACGCTGGTAGACGAGCGAACCGACACGCGTGATGTGGTTGCCACCCTGGTCGATCTCGGTCGCCGCGGCATCATTCATATCGATGAGAAGACCTCGGGCGGATTCGCCGGTTTCGGAGCCAGCACGATCTACGAAATCCAGATCGTCGATCTCGCACCCGAGCGCGAAGACTATGAGAATGTGCTGCTTGAGGCGATCTTCCCCGACGGGCTCGAGGTAGGGAAATCCACCCCAATGCATATGGCCAACGAGCGCATGCAGCGCAGCGCCGGTCGGATTCACGAGGGCTTTTACCGTGAAGTGGTGGAACATGGCTACTTTGAGAAAGACCCGAACAAGGTTCGTGCTCGCTACTCGATGATGGGGATCTTCGCGCCGATCCTTGCGGCAATCGTCTGGGCAATCATGAGTCTGATCTACGGCGGCACCTCCGGTTGGCTGTGGTTCATGATCTTCTCGGCCTCGTTCGTCTTCTTTATTGGTGTGTCGGTTTCCAAGGCGATGGTGCGCAAGACGATGGCTGGTGCAGAAGCAGCAGCCAAATGGAACGCATTCAAACGCTATCTCGACGATATCGAGGACCGGGCAAATCTCGAGGAAAGCCGCGCTATTTACGAGCGGTTCCTGCCGTACGCGGTTGCGTTTGGTATTGAGAAGGGCTGGGTCACGAAGTTTGAGCGCGCCGGTGTGCCCACCCCCGATTGGTTCGGTGGTGGTCCGGTGATTGTCGGCACGGGTGGAGATCCGATGCGAACCGGCCGTCGCGGTGGTGGCACCTGGATCTATGGCGGTAGCGGACCGTTTAGCCCGGGCGGGGGCGGCAGCTCATCCCAGGGCGGCGGTGGCTGGAACATCCCTGATTTGCAGGGCTCCAGCGATTCTGCAGCCCGAGGCCTCGGCGGCGCATCGGGCAGCCTGCTCGGCATGATTGGAGCTGCGGCCAAGGTGATTAGCAGCAGTTCCGGCGGTGGAGGAGGCTTTGGCGGCGGTGGAGGTGGCTTCTCCGGCGGCGGTGGCTTTGGCGGCGGCGGTGGCGGCGGAAGCAGCAGCTTCGGATGACCGCCAATCGGCCGCGGGTGCTGGGGGTAGAAATCACCCCCGGCGGTCGCGATGCGCACCTCGAATTAATTCACGAGTACCTGTCTCAAGAGGGCGGCATTCTCCACGTTGTGACCGCCAATCCGGAATACCTGATGACCGCCCGTGAGGATCCGGTATTCGCGAGGGCAGTGAATTCTGCCGGACTGGTGACGGTGGACGGAGCGGGGCTGGCAATCGCCATGCGATTGCTGCACCCCAACGTTGATTCCAGCCGGTATACCGGCGTACAACTCACGGCCGATATGGCACGCCTCTCATCTGACATCGGTGTCACGTTGTTCTTGCTCGGAGCAGGGCCAGGGATCGCAGGCAGGGCGGCCGAGAAGTTGCTCGTCGATCAACCAGCAGCACGATTCGCTGGCATGTGGAGTGATGGTTCCCCGCGCCCTGAGGACGATGCCGAGACGATTCGCCGCATCCGCGATTCGGGAGCCAGCATCCTGCTTGTCGCTTACGGCGCTCCCGCCCAGATCTATTGGATCGATCGCAACCTCGCTGCGCTTGAGGCCGCGGGCATCCGCGTTGTGGCCGGGATTGGGGGTGCCTTCGATTACATCTCCGGCAATGTTCCCTATGCACCGCCGCTGGTGAGGAAATTGGGCCTCGAATGGCTCTATCGGCTGGTGCGGGAGCCGTGGCGGTGGCGACGGCAACTCGTGCTGCCCCACTTCGTGATCCTGGTGATGTGGGAGTTCCTAAGGACTCGCCTGCGCCGTGGCGTAGAATAGCCAACGTGTGGCCGGAGAATCCGGTCCGGAAAACGCTGCGGATACGCTCGCATGGATCATTCTCTCGGGCAAGTGCCTTGCTCCTACCATCCCGATGTGCTTACCGGACTGCGCTGTTCCCGTTGTGGCAAGCCGATTTGTCCGCTGGATTCGGTGCGCACCCCCGTTGGGTTGCGGTGCCCGGATTGCGCCGGTGTGCGCACGATGGGTTCCATCAAAACCTCGAGTCAGTCCCTGGTGAAGGCAGCCGGTGCGGGCTTACTTGTTGCACTCGCAGTGGCGGTCGTCTGGCGATTCTTCCCCAGTTGGCAGTTCTATCTCGCGCTCGTACTCGGATTCGGCGTGGCAGAAGCAATCGCCTGGGGCACAAATAACAAGCGTGGTGCCGACCTGCAGATCCTTGCGTTCGGAATCATTACGGTGGGGCTTATCCTCAGTCGCGTGCTACTGGCCAACCGCTTCGGCATCTCGTGGGATATGGTGAACAATCTCTCCCCATTCGGCACCCAACTATTGCAAATTCGGGTGATTCCAGATCTGCTCTTCGCTGCCGTGGCTTATCTCATCGCGTGGGTCAGATTTAAGTGACCGACGTCTCCCCTCCCGTCAGGCGATCAGGTGGCATTGCCATCGCGGCCCTCATCCTGATGTTCGGCAATGTGCTGAGTCGCGTACTTGGCCTTGTGCGGGAGCAACTGGCCGCCGGCCTGTTCGGCACAGGTGATGAGATTGCCGCCTTTACCGTGGCAGATAATATCCAGACACTGCTGTTCGACCTGCTTGCCAGCGGCGCGTTGCAAGCCGCCTTAATTCCGGTGCTGGCGCAGTGGGCGGCGCAATCGCTCGGTAATCAACAGGAGATCCGCCGTATCGGTGGTACGTTGCTCACCGGAGTGCTGGTGGTCGTTGGAGCGGCGGTCATCGTTGCGTGGGTCTATGCCCCCAATGTGGTGGATGCACTCATCCTGATTTCTGGAGATGATGGCGCGCGCGGTCCGGAAACCGTGGAATTGACGGTTCGGCTCGTGCGAATTGTGCTGCCGGCGGCGCTGCTGCTGTGTTTGGCAACGGTGTTGCAGGCGATGCTGTATGCCATCGAGCGGGTGATGGCGCCGGCACTTTCAACCGCAGTGCGAAACCTGGCGATTGTTACCGTCACCTCATTGTTTGGCGCGCGCTGGGGTGTGGAGGCGATGGCCTGGGGTACCGTGATCGGGGCAGCGATGATCATTGTCATTCAAATCCCGCCGCTCGTTCGTCACGGCATCATGCCGGTTCCGGCGTTTGAATGGCGTCACCCGGCGCTGCGGCAAATGGGGGCGTTGTATGTGCCGGTTTTCCTCGGACTCATCTTCAACAGCGT
>DJVD01000289.1 GCA_002440805.1 Chloroflexi bacterium UBA6265 | reverse complement strand
CGTCGTTCGTGTGCAAGTCCCGGATGCCGACACATGGAAAGCGTGGCTGCAGTACGTTGAGGTGCCCGACGAAGACCTCGGGGATGTAATCGCCACTACACCCTCGCCAGAATCTGATCCGGAACTGTATCGCATCCTCCAGCAAGGAGCTGCCTACCTGGTTTCCTCTATGGGCCAGATCGACCGCCCTACCCCGTTCGCCGCACTGAAAAACTTCAACGATCCCGCCTCTCGTTATTTCTACGTGCAGTTGCTTACGGCGTGTCTTCCTTTTGCGCAGGCATATCATCAGTCCCGCAATATACCTGACGATATTTCGCAGGCAACGCTGGCAGATCTTGGTCGAAATATCCGTGTTCACCGGAAACGTGAAGGCGTGGGTGGCCTGGGCGTCATGTGGTGGCTCATGCTGCATTTCCGTGGCCTGATCTATCAAATCGGACGGTTGCAGTTTGAACAACACCTCGCCGGCGAAGAGATTGCCGCATCGATGAACACTGCAGGGTACGAGGCCGACAAGGACACCCATACCCTGTCCATACACATCCCTGATTTCATGGGACCGATGGATCACGATACGTGCAGCGAATCGATAACCCAGGCGCAACACTTTTTCGCAACCTACTTTCCGGACTGGCCCGTGCATTTTGGCATTTGCAACTCGTGGCTACTCGATCCCAGGTTGAAGACCATCCTCAAGCCGCAGTCGAACATCATTCGATTCCAGGACCGGTTTACCCTCACCGAGGATGCATATGACGCCAGCGATTCGGTGATGCAGTTCGTATTCGGCAAGCATGTGCGCGACATCGATACGATCACCCCCAATTCATCACTTGAGCGAGGCATCATCGAGCATCTGCGCAATGGTGGTCGCTGGGAAGGTCGGGAGGGATGGTTCGCGCTGGACTCAGCATCCCGGCAATAACTGCCTGCATGATTCTCGCGAGCACTTTGCCTCACGATGATGGCCGTGCAGGAACCAGGCACGAGTCGTAGAATTACTGCGGTTGCGAAACCGTCTCCTACGCACGAGTTCATCGAAAACGAGGCACATTGGTGGAGCGAAGAATCAGGATCACTCGAAGACTTGCCACCGCAACCGCGATCGGCATGCTGATCGTGCTGCTTATGGGGGCTCGGGTTACGTCAACGGGTTCCGGCGATGGTTGTGGCTCCGACTGGCCGCTTTGCCACGGCACGTGGTTGCCGCAGGACACTTTTGAAAGCGTGACCGAATATAGCCATCGGCTCGTGACCGGTATTGAGGGACTGCTGGTGGCTGCAACAGCCGTTGCGGCCTGGCCGATGCGACGTCGATACCGGGAGACGCTTGTTTTGGTGCCGCTGATGGCAGGCACATTGGTGATTCAGAGCCTGATGGGCGCTGCAGCCGTGAAATGGCCACAATCCGACGAGGTGATGGCGACCCATTTTGGGATCTCGCTTATCTGTTTGGCCTCGGCCGCGCTCCTGGCGATCGTACTCAACGAAAAACGAACCGAGCACGAATCGATTTCTATCGCCCCCGATACGGGCGACCCCGCCCTTGTGCGCCAATTCAAATGGTTGGCACTTGGTGGCGCTGTCCTCGCGATTTCGGTTGCATACTCTGGCGCTTATGTACGTCATCGGGGTGCAGAGCTGGCGTGCACCAGTTGGCCCACGTGCAACGGAAAGTTAATACCCGAGTTCGGTGGGTTACATGGTGTTCAAACGATTCACCGATTGATGGCATTGGTCATCACCATTTGGCTCATCGCGTTGATCGTGTGGGGATTCAGGCTGCGCGCGAGCCGACCTGATTTGTATCGCACAAGTGCGATTGCATTTTCGTTTGTGATCCTGCAATCGATTTTCGGTCTCATCGTGATCGAGACGGGCCTGGCGCTGATGGCGACGTTGGCGCATGCGTTCGGCATGAGTGTACTGTTTGTGGTGCTGTGCGAATCTACTCGTCTTGCGTGGAGGCCCACATCCAAACAGATCGGAACAGTGAGCCGTTCCGGGGTTGGCATAACCACCAGTCAAATATCCGGCACCGTGGCATAATAGATGCACATACCCGCTTATGAGGTACGTAGGGGCCTGTAGCTCAGCGGTAGAGCACGGGGCTCATAACCCCTTGGTCGCAGGTTCGAACCCTGCCGGGCCTACCCATTTGTTGTAAGCAAGGAGAACCATTTTACGCGTGACAGATAGCACTACCACCACCCACGATGACATTGCCCGCAGCCGTGCACTTGCCGTGGACATCGCCGATATCATTGCCGAAACACCGGCTGCAGATACCCGTGTGATCGACATTCACGAACATTCATCCATCGCCGACGTGTTCGTCATTTGCTCCGGCGAGAACGAGCGCCAATTACGTGCGATTTACCGGTCCGTCATCGATGAGATGGGCGACGCGGGCCAGGAGCCTCTCCGCGTCGAAGGCGATACCCTGTCCGGCTGGATGCTGATCGATTTTGGCGACGTTGTTGTTCATGTGTTCGATAAGGACTTGCGCACATTCTACGATCTTGAAGGTCGATGGGAAAGCGCCCCGGTCATTCTCTCGATCCAGTAGGACGTTCGCATTCTCAAGGTGAGTTACGATGAACAGCAACAACGTGTCCACGTTACTTCTGGGGATAGTCATCGGTTTGTTCGGTGGCTTTTTACTGGGTGCCTTTCTTGGCAAGACTGTCTTTCAATTGGCAACAGTGTTGATTCACCTTGCGAGCCGACAAGGCAAATCGGATCAGGATCGCATGAAGTTTGAGCTTCTGCTCCAGTAGCATTCGCTCCACCTGCATCGAAAACCAAAACAACCCCGGCCAATGAGGCCGGGGTTGTTTGCTAGATCAGTTCCTTTTCAGGATGGCGTGCCAACCACGCAATTACCGCCAGCAGCAACGCCCCCATCACCACCAGCGCCACCAATTTGAGCTCACGCGAAGGCAACAACAAGGCGAAACCACCGAAGATGGCTGAGATTCCGGCAAAGATCAGAACCACCTGTGGCTGGTTGAATCCGGCCCGCAACAAACGGTGATGCAAGTGTCCAACATCGCGTTCCATCGCGTGTTTGCCACTCATAATTCGATTCATCGTTACCCAGATCCCGTCCAGGATCGGGAAACCGAGTACAAGGAGCATCATGCCGATTTTGGCTCCGCCGATGATCGAAACCACACCGAGCATGTACCCCAGGAACATCGCCCCGGCATCACCCATGATCACCTTGCTGGGATACCAATTGAATGGCAAAAAGCCGAGAATGGCTGCGCCGAGGAGCAACGGCAGGAGAGAAATCGTGAACTGCTGCAGACCGCCAAGACCCCAAAATGTGTGAATGAACATGATGACGCAGGCCACGAACGAGATCGAGCCTGCAAGGCCGTCCAGGCCATCAACCCAGTTCATCACGTTCATCATGCCTACCAGCCACAATAGCGTTCCTGCAAATGCGATCACCAGTGGAACGGTGACGACACCGATCCACGGCACATTGAACTGCTCGATGACGATCCCCCTGCTTTCGCCCTGCACGCGCGGCAGAATGATCATCAGGCCAGCCACGACCTGCCACATCAGCTTGATCCGCGGCGGCAGGTCGATCGCATCGTCTACCAGCATCACGGCCACCACAATGGCGGCACCAATGATCATAAGCAGGATGCGTTCTGTTTCCACAGGGAAGCGTTCCACAGGCAGTGAGTATGAAACCCCAATGCCCACCAGGAACGCCAGGAACATGGCAACGCCGAGACCCCGGGCTACCACATTCGGGTTCACCCGCAATGGCCCAGGCTTGTCCACCAGGCCCCATTGCTCAAAGAGCGAACTCGCCTTGGAAACGAATGCGTATGAAGTGCCAACCGTCAGCACGAACAGTATTGCGGCGATAAGACCCTTGTCCACGCAGTAGGCCCTTCAGTGACGATATGTGTGCGCGCTATGCGAGACCAGGGACGCCGAAGCCGGAGGTGAGCTCCAGCACTTCCTTCTTGATCCCTGCAAGCACGGAATCGTTCTCGGGATCACGAAGTACGCGCACCATCATATCGGCGACGGCAACAACATCAGCTTCCTTGAATCCGCGCGTTGTGACAGCCGGCGTACCAATGCGCAAGCCGCTGGTCTGGAATGCAGATCGTTGCTCGCCGGGAATGGTGTTGCGATTGGTGGAGATACCCACGGTATCCAGAATCCGCTCGGCCTTGCGTCCGCTAATGCCCAACGCGTCGACGTTAATCAGGAAGAGGTGGTTATCGGTGCCGCCTGTGATCACAGGAACATCGCGTTCAACAAACGCTTGCGCCATTGCTGAGGCATTCGCGCGAATCTGGCGTGCATAGTCCTTGAACTCTAGTTTGCTCGCCTCGCCAAATGCCACGGCCTTTGCGGCGATTACATGCATGAGCGGGCCGCCCTGCATACCCGGAAAGACAGTTTTGTCGATGCCCTTGGCCAGTTCTTCATCGCTTGTGATGATGAATCCTGATCGGGGCCCCCGCAGGGTTTTGTGTGCGGTGGACGTCGTAATATGCGCATGCCCGACTGACGTTGGGTGCTCACCTGCAGCGATCAGTCCCGCGATGTGGGCGACATCGGCAAACAGGTATGCCCCTACTTCGTCGGCGATTTCACGGAACCTGGCAAAATCGATAGTGCGACTGTACGCGCTCGCGCCGGAGATGATCGCCTTGGGTCGAACTTCCTTGGCAATTCGGCGCACTTCGTCGTAATCGATCAATCCTGTCTCGTGGTTCACCCCATAGAAATGAGCCTCGAAGAAACGGCCGGAGAAGTTAACATCCTTGCCATGAGTCAGGTGCCCACCCTCGCTGAGGTTCATGCCGAGGATTTTGTCACCAGGATTGAGCACCGAGAAGAATGCTGCCAGGTTGGCGCTTGCACCCGAGTGGGGCTGCACATTTGCGTACGTAGCGCCGAACAACGTTGTAACGCGTTCGATGGCGATATTTTCAACGATATCTACGTATTCGCAGCCGCCATAGTACCGCTTGCCCGGGAGGCCTTCCGCATACTTGTTCGTCAACACCGTGCCAACCGCAGCCAACACCGCCGGACTCACATAGTTTTCGGAAGCAATGAGCTCGATACTTTCCTTCTGACGCGTTTGCTCTTGAAGCACCGCTGCGGCTACATCAGGATCGGCTTGCATAAGGACATCGAGATTAACCATCGTCATTGTCTCCAGTGGATTAACCCGTCTCGGATGCGAATTGTGGGTGTGTAACGTCGCCCTGGGCAACGCTGGCAGTGTACCATGATGCCTGATTAACACCGTGGTTTCGCCCATTATCGAGAGGGTTACCGATGCGAGTTTTGGTTACGGGAGGCGCTGGCTACATCGGTAGTGTGACGATCGAACGGCTGCTGGAGAGCGGGCATACCGTCGTGGCACTGGACTCTCTGGAGCGTGGTCATGCGGGGGCGATTCCGGCCGATGTGCAGTTCATTCAGTGCGACTTGCGCGATCCGGCTGCCACACTCGCCGCGGTGAAATCTGCCGACTCCGATGCCATCATGCACTTTGCCGCGCTCCATCTCGTACCTGAATCAGTCTCCAACCCCGGTGCCTATTTCCAGACAAATGTTGGCGGCGGCATCAACCTGCTTTGCGCCGCGAGGGACTGCGGCATCACCCGTTTCGTTTTCAGTTCAACCGCGGCTGTGTATGGGGAACCCGCATCACTTCCCGTGAAAGAATCGGATCCGAAAAACCCCATCAATCCGTACGGGCATTCCAAATACATGGTGGAACAGTTCTTTCCTGAGTTCGAACGGCAGCACGGGATCAACTGGGCCGCGTTCCGTTACTTCAATGTCGCCGGCGCGACTGAATTGCACGGGGAGGATCATAACCCCGAAACACATGTCATTCCGGTCGCGTTGCAGGTATTAATGGGCAAACGAGCCACATTCACCGTATTCGGCACCGACTACCCGACGGAGGATGGCACGTGCATTCGCGACTACATCCACGTGGTGGACCTGGCAGACGCGCACATTCGTGCCCTGGATGTACTGGGTAGTCAATCGCTGGGTGCAATTAACCTTGGCACACGTGACGGATTCTCAGTCAAGCAAATTGTCGATGCGGTCGAGCGAATCACGGGTCGCGAACTTCCGGTCGTGTATGGCGATCGTCGTCCGGGCGATCCACCGGCGCTGATCGCTGACACGACCAGGGCTGAAGAACTCGTTGGCTGGAACCCGGTGCGGTCGACGATGGACGAAATGATTGGCAGCGCCTGGGCGTGGATGCAAGGTCATCCCGAAGGGTACACCGAC
>DJVD01000097.1 GCA_002440805.1 Chloroflexi bacterium UBA6265 | reverse complement strand
CATCCGAAATCTCCACCCTCGAAGGCGCTGGTCGCTACTTCACCGTGACTGACCCGAATGGGGTGCGCGTGCAGATTAACGAGCAGCACTAGATGACCAATTCTCCCTTACATGATTTAGTCCGTAAACGCCGCATGATCCGGAACTTTACGGAAGAACCGGTTGCGTGGGACGTGATTGAACGCATTGTCGATGCCGGTCGACGTGGGCCCAGCGCGGGGTTTAGCCAGGGTATGGCTTTTGTCGCAATTACCAATGCCGATACACGCGGCCGTATCGCCGCCATCGCGGGCGAGGAATGGTATGTCCGCCAGGGACACGAGCCGTTCATGAGTCGGGCACCGGTGCATATCGTCATCACTACCAGCGAGGCTCTCTATCACCAGCGCTATAACGAGCCGGACAAGAAAGCCGGGGGCCAGGAAGAGATCGGGTGGCCGATTCCCTATTGGCATACCGATGCCGGCGCCGCGATGATGCTGGTGCTGCTTGCCGCCGTGGATGAAGGCCTGGGCACGGCGTTTGTCGGCGTCAGGGATCCCGCCGAATTGCAGCAGGAACTGGGTATCCCGGCGGATCACCTGCCGATTGGGGTCGTGTTTATTGGTCACCCGGCACCTGACAAGCGCAGCGGATCGCTTCAGCGTGGTCGCCGTCCTCTCGAGACGGTGCTTCACCGCGAGCGGTGGTAACGCATGACCCGGAACAGCCGCGTCTATTGCGTGATCAATCCCGCCCGCAAGCATCACCTCAGGGTATGGGAGCTGGTGCAGCATCATTGCGCCGCCCTTGGTTATCCACCACCAACCCGATTCCACACCACAGTTGAGCATCCGGGCGGATTACAGGCAGAACAGGCGCTGCATGCTGGTGCCGATATCGTGATCGTGGCCGGCGGCGATGGCACGGTGCGCAATGTTGGTACCGTGCTCGCGCATTCCGGCGTGGCGCTGGGCATTGTTCCCATCGGCACGGCCAACATCTTCCACCTCAACGCCATTGGTAAGGAACGACGGCTCGATCATTCCGTTCGCACGGCCCTGATGGGCACGGATACTCCCATTGATATGGGCAAGGTGCAACTGGAGTTCGCTTCCGGTCAGGTACTGGATGATCGCTTCCTGGTCGTCGTCGGCGTAGGTCGCGATGCGCTTAGCCTGGGTGGCGTTTCACCGCGACTAAAGCGGGCGATTGGCCCCGGAGCCTACTTCGCCTCCGGTATGCCGCACCTGATGCGTTCGCCCCTGGCAATGCAGGTGGAGGTGGATGGCCAGCGACTCGAGATCGACGCGGCATGGAGCGTGCTTGTGGGCAACTGCGGCGTCGTGCCTGGTGGCATCACGATTTTGCCTGAGGCCAACCTGCAGGATGGCAAGCTCAACCTGCTGCACGTCGCGCCGCAGTCACTCATCGGCTGGTTGCCGGTGGCCTGGCGTGGACTTCGCGGCAGCAACCGTACCACCCGCGGCATGATAGATCACCATATTGAACGCGTTACGATTATCCCGGAAATACCAGCAGCAGCGCAGATTGATGGCGATGTGTGGAGCGATGTGAGTCGCATCACGATCGCTGTTGATCCGGCCGCACTCATCATCCGAGGAAAGGCACCCACTGTACATGAACCAGCAGCAAATCGTTGATGAGATCAAACGCCTGATTCGGGGCTGGACCAACCGGAGCGATGAACAGCGGATCCTTGAATTGCTGGCGATGTGCGAGGGACCGTCCCTTGATATGGTGTTAATGCAACTGAATCAACGCGCCCTGATTCGCAACCTGCACAACCGCTGGCGGGGGGCCAAGTATCGATCTGACCTGGTGCAACTGCTCACGGTTGATCGTATTCACGATCTCTCCCTTGAGACCCGGGCCGAAATTGTGCGCGGGCTGCAGAAGGGCTCCACCCGGCGATCCCTGCAGATCGGCATCCGCAACATCATCCTCGCCTCCACGGGTGAGGAATTACGGCAACTTCGTAACACGATCAATACATCGGATAGCCACCGCGATCTCTCCCGGTTGATCTTTGTTGATGTTGATGATGACGATATCCGCACTGAGATCCTCGATCATATCGCCGCGCACCAGTCGCCAACAGACGAATTGAAGGTGCTTTCGGATATCGACGATACGGTGTTTGCGCGATTGCACGATCGCCGCTATCCCGGTAAAACCCGCTACCCCGGAGTACTGGCGTTCTTCAATGTGCTTGATCACGCCCCCGATGGTCAGGGCGAGGATGGCGACCTTACGTTCGTCACCGCCCGACCGGGTTTGCTGACCGGCCTGATCGCAATGTGGACCCGGCGAACCCTGCGTAACGCCGGCATTCACCAGCACACCATTCTCACCGGCAGCTTGTTTGCGCTGCGATCACACGCAGAGATGGCGAAACGCAAGCTGCGGAATATCCGCCGGTATCATCAGTTGTTCCCGGAGTACGGCCTGGTGTTTGTGGGCGATAGCGGCCAGGGCGATGTGCAGGTAGGTCGGGAAATGGTGCAGGAGCTGGGTGAGGTTGTTCGCGGAGTCTTCATCCACGATGTCAACGAAACCAGCCTCAACCAGCCAAAATTGCATTACGAGTTTGGGATTAACTACTTCGATACGTATATCGCCGCCGCGGCTGCTGCCTGGGAGCGAGGCGTGATTTCGGCGGACCAGGCCGTGAAGGTGGGAAATGCCGCCATCGCCGATTTGGAGAAGCTCATCGCAATTCCTCCGAAAATGCGCGAGGACCGGCTGGCAGAGCATCACGCTGACTTTGCCACCCTTCGTCAACTCATCGCTGCCCCGGATACGGGTTAACCGTAAGATACCGAACAACATGGCCGTTGGGGAGCCCTTATAATCGTTCAGCACCATAGCGGAGTGCGCCCTTGCCGCTACGGTTGCCATTGGTGATGACCGTCGTCTCCTGTGCGGTCGCTGCCACGTCAAACTGCACGACCAGGGTCCGTCGCGAGGGTATCCATGACACCGAAGGCGGCTACAATACCCATCGTTCGTTGCAGTTACCTGGAGTCGTTCATGTCCGCCCAACCGCCTTCCGATCCCAATCGCAGTTCCGTTCCCGGCTACATCGTGGTGTTGGCTGCGTTCTCGGTGTTATTGCTGCTGTTTTCGCTGGCCGTGGGGCTGATCGCGTTTGGTGTGGTCGATCTCCCCTGGGACGATGAGGTCCCTGTGCCTACGGTAGGTGTTCCCGGCCAGATGCTGCAGGCCAGCGGCTTTGGTGTGCTGGCTTCCCGCGATGTGGACGGCAAAAAGGAGATCGATGTTACGGTAGCGGTCACCAATACCGGTACCGAACGCCTCACCAATTCGATGATGCTGGTGCAGTGCCTCGATGGTGGTAATGCCAGCAATAGCCAGCTCATCGTCGGCATCGATCCCGGGCAGACGCTGAAGTACAGGCTGACGTTGTATGGTACCGGCGATCCGGCGTGTACATCCCCGCAGATCGACTTCGATACGCCCTAGGCTTCACCGCCCGGCTGGTGCAAGCAATCCCTCGTTGTCGACCCCTTTGTCCTGAGAACAAGTTTCCTTATCATCGCCTTCACCTGTTGCGACTCGGCTCGCATGAAGGCCTACTGGTTCGGCACGCTTGCGTACACAATGCCTGTACCGTATCATCCCCCCAGGGGGGATAAACATGGAAGACGATCACTACACAACCCACCACCACAGCCAAACCAAGGCGGTGATTGATCAGCTTGCCCGCACCGCGGGACATGTCAGTTCGATTAAACGCATGGTGGAAGAAGGTCGCGATTGCACGGATGTGCTGGTGCAATTGGCAGCGGTGCGATCTGCAGTTGATCGCGCCGCCCGGATCGTGCTGGAAGACCATATCGAATCCTGCCTGCGTGAGGCCGCCAGCAATGGCACCGCCGACGAGGAGTGGGATCGCCTCAAGCACGCGCTCAATCGCTATCTGAAGTAACCGGGGGGTAGAGATGTCGGACCACGCTCAACGATTGGAACAGCGAGAAGATGCCACGGCGCACGACCACGACCACGACCACGGCCATGATCATGATCACGCGCACGGCCACGATCACGGTAACCATTCCCATACACACCTTCCGGGTGTGCTTGGTTGGGCCCAGCAAACCTTCTTCCATAGTCACGATGTCCACGAAAAGGTGGATAGCGTCATGGAATCGAACGAGCGCGGGTTCTGGGCCACCAAATGGGCGCTTGTCAGCCTCGGCGTCACGACCATTATCCAGATCATCATTTTCTACTTTTCGGGATCGACGGCACTCTTTGCCGATACCGTGCATAACCTGGGCGATGGTGCCAACTCCATTCCGCTGCTCATCGCCTTCTGGCTCCAGCGCCGGGTGGCAAGCCGCACCTATACCTATGGATACGGTCGCTCCGAAGACCTGGCCGGAATGGTCATCCTGATTTCGATTGCGGCATCGGCAATCGTGGCCGGCGTGGAATCCATACGCAAGCTCATCAATCCCGAACCCATGGACTATCTCGGTTGGGTGGCCGCTGCGGCTATCGTGGGCTTTATCGGCAACGAACTCGTCGCCATCCTCCAGATTCGTACCGGCAGGCAGATAGGTTCGGCGGCCTTGATCGCCGATGGTCAACACGCGCGGATCGATGGGTTCACCTCCCTGGCCGTGCTCATAGCCGTGTTTGGCACGCTGCTGGGCGCGCCCATTATCGATCCCATCATCGGCCTGCTCATTACCATCACGATCGTCGGTATCCTGTGGCAATCGAGCAAGTCGATATTCCGCCGCACCCTCGATGGCATCGAGCCATCCATCCTCGAGGAAATCGAGCATGCCCCCATGCATGTGGATGGCGTGGTTGCCGTGAAGAATGCTCGCGCCCGCTGGTCTGGACACAAGGTGTTTACGGATCTTGAGGTGGAGGTTGATGCCGAACTGTCGGTTCAGGATGCCACGGCGATCACCTCGCGCGTACGCGAAGCCCTGGCCGATCATGTGCCCGCGTTCGGGGATGCGGTGATTTCGCTTTCGCCGGCTGCATCGTCCCGGCCCGATCGCTAGCAGGGACGGCACGCGCGAACTACGCCGGTGCCGGCAGTGTTCAATCGCCCGCGGGAATATGGGCCAGCGGGGCGGGAACGGGCGGCCGAATGAGCATGATCATGAAGCCGGCGATGATCGCCATTGCCCCGGCGGTGTAGAACGCCATCAGGTAATCTCCCGTGATCGTGCGGGTGACGCCCGCCAGCCAGGCAATGGTTGCTGCCCCCACCTGGTGGGCGGTAAACACCCAGCCATACACCACCGATCCCTTGCCGGGACCAAAAATCTGCTGGCAG
>DJVD01000020.1:1593-9086 GCA_002440805.1 Chloroflexi bacterium UBA6265 | reverse complement strand
CGCATCAATCCTGGCCCACATTCACCTTTCGCTGGAGTATTGGTATCGCAGCGGCAAAATAGGGAAGTCGGTCGAAGGATACATTGGCATCTGATGGACAGTGTCGCTACATACCGGCGGGGAAATCCTCGGAAATCAATCAATGTCGATGCCGTACTCGATTCCATCGCCGAACAGGTGCTGGTCGATGGTGATGTCGAGAAGGCACTTCAGCGCGCTTTTCGATTCGGTTCGGAGGATGAACTCGGCCTGCTGGATGTGCTCGATCGGCTGCGGCAGGACGCCCAGGAATATGAGCCCTCGCTGCAAACCGCCGACCAGCATGCCAGTGAAATGGAGTTGGTGCAATCGGAACGTCGCCATGAGGATTCGATTGCAATGCGAGAAGCATTACGTCAGGTGGAATCGCTTGCCGACCTGCGGGGGATGGACCCCGAATTGATGCAGCGCACGCTGACATCCGACGAACTGGAGTGGGTGGAGAAATGGGCCGATATGACGGGCCAGATGATCGAGTCCGGTATCGTGATTTCCGTCGGCGATCGACTTCGGCTCACCAGCAAAGCCATCAGGCGGATCGGTTCGCAGTTGCTCCGGCACATGATTTTGCCGCCAAAGGTTCGAGGCAGTGGAGCGCACCTTGTTCACCGCTCCGGCACCGCGGCTATCAACGGCGATGAGGTCGCTCCATGGGAGTGGGGTAAGCCGTTTGACCTTCACATCACCAAATCCCTTACGAATGCGCTGCGTAACCAGCGGCCATCAGGCACGCTTTCACTGACCACAAATGATTTCGAGATTTTTGACCGCGAATCCGGTGCTGCCGTGGCCACGGTGCTCCTCATCGATATGAGTCGCTCGATGTTTGAATCCGGTGCATGGGATGCGGCCAAAAGGGCGGCAATTGCGCTGAACACGTTGCACGCCACCAGCCAGGCGCAGGACACGCTGGAACTCATCGGGTTCTCTGGCGATGCTCGCAAATTGCTGATCGACGAACTGCCATCGCTCAGTTGGGATCAATTCAGTCATGGCACGAATCTCCATGCCGGCCTGATTGCCGCAGGACGCGTACTGAATCACTATCATCGCAAGAATCGTCAGATTGTCATCATCACCGATGGCGAACCCACCGCCTTCATGGATGGCGACAAGCCCACATTCGAGCATCCGGTGACGGATCGCACCACGCATGCGACCTTGCGAGAGGCGCGCAAATTGGCAAGAAAAGATGTGACCTTCACGATGATTCGTGTTGAGGATATCAACGCTGCGTCCGGTTTTGCCGAATCCTTTGTTCGGGCCATTTCCGGCCGGTTGATTGACGTTCCGCTCGATTCGCTGGGAGCGTTCGTCGTGCGTGATATCGCTCGTGGTACGAGCCGCCATATTCGATAGCTCATCATGTTGGAAGAGAGTGATAAACTTACAAGTGATAGGCAGGGTCCAGTTCTGCCCAGTCGGTTTCTTTCCACGCGCACCGAAAACCACCAGGCACACACAAGGAGAATCTCATTGGCTATCGCCGAAGGACAGTGGCGCGACGTTGCCCTGAGTGACAACGAGTACGCCCAGATTGTGGATCTTCTGGGTCGTGAGCCCAGCGATGTCGAACTCGGAATGTTTGGTGCCATGTGGAGCGAGCACTGCGGATATAAGCACTCACGCCCGCTATTAAGGGGTCTTCCTACTGAAGCACCCTGGGTTGTGCAGGGTCCTGGCGAGAATGCGGGTGCAGTGGACCTAGGCAATGGATACGCAGCAGTATTCAAGGTAGAGAGCCACAATCACCCAAGCGCAGTAGAACCGTATGAAGGTGCTGCTACCGGCGTCGGTGGCATTGTTCGCGATATCTTCACCATGGGAGCGCGGCCGGTTGCGATCCTCGATGGCCTCCGGTTTGGCCCGCTCGATGTTCCCCGCAATGCCTACCTTTATTCCCATGTTGTTGCTGGTATCGGTGGATATGGAAACTGCCTCGGCGTGCCAACCGTCGGCGGCGAAGTGTTTTTCGATGAGAGCTACAACGGCAATCCGCTGGTGAACGCGATGTGCGTGGGCATTGCTCCTGTCGATGGAATCGTGCGTGCGGCGGCCAGCGGCATTGGCAACGTGTTGATGCTGATTGGCGCAGATACCGGCCGTGATGGACTCCACGGCGCGACGTTCTCGTCAGTTGACGATCCAGAAGCTTCTCACCGTGGTGTGATCCAGGTCGGCAATCCGTTCCTCGAGAAGCAACTGATGGAAGCCTGCCTGGAGCTGCTCTCCCAGGACTCGGTCGTTGCCATGCAGGACCTCGGTGCTGCCGGTATGACGAGCTCTATCGTCGAATGCGCCAGTCGCGGCGATGTTGGTGTTGATATCGACGTTGCCCTCGTGCCGCGCCGCGAAGATGGAATGAACGCCTACGAGATCATGTTGAGCGAAAGCCAGGAACGCATGGTACTGGTGGCAACACCCGATCGGGTTGATGACATCACTGAGGTGCTGAATCGCTGGAGCCTCAATGCGTCAGTCATCGGCCAGGTGACCGATACCGGGAACGTCGTTGTGCGCGATGGTGAAGAAATCGTCTGCAATGTCCCGGTGCGCAACTTCATCGATGATTGCCCGGTGTACCCGATTGATCCCCAAAAGCCGTCCTATATCGCTGAAGTTCAGGTTCTCGATCTCGAGACGATCCCTGATATCTCCGAAACCGACATTGCCACGACATTGCAGTCTATGCTGCAAAGCCCAAACCTTGGCACCCGCCAAAGCATTTGGGAGCAATACGACCATACGATTCTCACGAACACGGTTGTGGGTCCCGGCGAGGGTGATGCGGCCGTGATTCGCCAGAAGGGCACAAATGGCGGCATGGCAATTAGCATGGATTGCAACAGCCGCTATGTGTATCTCGATCCCTATCTGGGTGCCCAGCACGCCGTCGCCGAGGCGGCTCGTAATGTCGCCTGCACAGGCGCCCGCCCGCTTGGCCTGACCAACTGTCTGAACTTCGGTTCGCCCGAACGCAATCCCGCCGATTACCAACTCGTGCAGGCCGTGAAAGGCATGGGCGCCGCCAGCCGGCAACTGGATGTTCCAATTGTCAGTGGCAATGTCAGCCTGTACAACGAAACGGCACGGCAACCTGTCTACCCGACACCTATGATTGGCTGTGTCGGCGTGCTTGACGACATTCAGGCCCACATGAAAATGACGTGGTATGCCGACCAGCGACTTTGGCTGATTGGCGATAGTGAGCCCACGCTTGGTGGATCCGAGTATCTCGCCCACATGCACAAGCGCGTGGCAGGTACGCCTCCAGCGCTCGATCTTGAACACGAAGTGCGATTGATTCGATTCCTGCGCGAGCTGGCCGGATCGAAGTTTGGCGCAGCGGTGCATGACCTCTCCTCCGGCGGATTGGCCCTCGCCATCACTGAGATGGCGCTGGTATCGAACGCTGGTGTGACATTGCGAAATGTCACCGACGCTGGCCGGAATGACCTTACCTGGTTCGGCGAAAGCGCCGGTAGGGTGCTGGTAACGGTGGATGAGTCCGCCAGCGGGCAGTTGCGTCGCCTTGCTGAGGAATGGAACCTGTCCCATACAGAGATCGGCACAGTGGGCGGCGACACGATCGTCTTCCCGAACGGCGATGATATCTCCCTACAGGCGCTCAATTCGGCCAGCGATTCTGCGCTGGCGGTTGGCGTGGAAGCAGAAATGGCATGACGTTCCCCTGGGACACAGACGACAAACCACATGAGGAGTGCGGTGTTTTTGGTATTTATGCTCCGTCCCTGGAAGTATCGCGTGTCACCTTTTTTGGCCTCTTCGCATTGCAACATCGCGGACAGGAAAGCGCCGGTATTGCGGCCACCGATGGTACGACGATCAATGTGAGGCGCAATCTCGGCCTGGTTTCGCAAGCATTCGATGAAGAGGACATTGAAGCACTGCCGGGGTTCGCGGCCATTGGCCATACGCGCTACTCCACGGCCGGATCCACGCTGCAATGCAATGCCGGACCGATGTATGTGGATACCAACCTCGGTCCCATCGCGATCGCTCACAATGGCAATCTCACCAATGCCGTGCCGCTCAAGGAAGAACTGGAAGCGCTGGGTGAAGTGTTTGTCACCACAACCGATTCCGAAGTCCTCGCTCGCATGATTGCCTTGGCCGACGGGGAGACCATCCCTGAGAAAATTCGCAATGCGATGCCGAAAATGATCGGCGCGTTCAGCCTCGCCGTTCTCACGGAGAACGAGCTCTACGCGGTACGCGACGCCATCGGCGTGCGTCCGCTCTGCATTGGCAAGCTCAATGAGGGTCACATCGTCGCTTCGGAATCCTGCGCACTGATGACGGTGGGCGCCGAGTTCATTCGAGAGGTTGAACCCGGTGAAATCATCCGGGTGCACGAGCACGGATACGAATCGTTGGGTCTCGGAACGCCGAAGCAACACGCGTTGTGCTTGCTGGAACTGGTCTATTTCGCCCGCCCGGACAGCGAGCTTATCGGCGAACGCCTGCATATGATGCGGCAAAACATGGGTCGCCAACTTGCACGTGAGGCACCGGTCGAGGCTGATGTAGTAGTTGGCCTCCCCGATTCGGCCACACCTGCGGCAATTGGCTATGCACTCGAAAGCGGAATTCCGTTCAGTGAGGCGTTGATCAAGAATCGTTATATCGGCCGCACCTTCATCCAGCCAAATCAGCAGCTCCGCGCGCAATCTGTGCGGCTCAAGTTCAATGTGCTTCCCGAAGTGGTGAAGGGCAAGCGGGTTGTTTTGGTGGACGACACAATCGTGCGCGGTACCACGAGCAGGCCGATTGTGGACCTGGTGCGAAGTGCCGGGGCCAAGGAAGTGCATATGCGGGTGCATGCGCCGCCGATCATGTGGCCCTGTTACCTCGGCGTGGATCTCGCCAAGCGCGAGGAACTTATCGCGGCCCGCCTGACGATCCCTCAGATCGCAGAGCACATTGGCGTTGACTCATTGCAGTACCTGTCGCTGGAAGGACTGATGGATGCGATCGGCAAGGGCAATAATCGGTTCTGCCATGCCTGTATGACCGGTGTGTATCCCGTGAAAACCTTCAGCAATCTGGATAAGCTTGCATTGGAAACGTCTCGTTAGCCTCGTGAGGAGAGTCCACCCTTGAGTGAGAACTTGAAGAACACACCCCTCGTTGATCGACACATCGCGTTGGGCGCTCGTATGGTGCCATTTGCCGGCTGGAATATGCCGGTTCAATACGAAGGCGTGATTGCCGAGCACAACGCAGTCCGCAACGCCGCCGGATTGTTCGATCTTGGTCACATGGGGCAGTTTGATGTCACCGGGCCGGACGCACTCGCATTCCTGCAATACACCACAACCAATGATCTCTCCAACCTCAATCCAGGTGAGGCCAAGTACACGCTGCTGAGCAATCCCGATGGCGGGGTGATTGACGATCTCATCGTTTACCGCAAACCGGAAGGCGAGGCAGGCTACATGGTGTGCATGAACGCATCCAATGCCGATATAGATGTCGCCTGGTGGGAGAAGCAGGCAGCTGCCCACCCTGAGTTTGACGTGAACCTCCGGGATATCTCCGCCGATACCGGCATGATCGCTATTCAAGGGCCCAACGCCCAGGCGATCACCGCAAAGGTGACGGACGCGGACCTCACTAGCATCGGCGATTTCAGCTGGGCGAACGGTTCAGTGGCAGGCGTTCCTGCAAAGATCGCCCGCACTGGCTATACCGGCGAAGATGGCTTTGAGTTCTATTGCGACATCGCTGATATTGCCACGATTTGGGATGGGTTGATGGCCGCTGGTGGCGAGCACGGACTCGTACCGGTCGGGCTCGGGGCTCGTGATACATTGCGGCTGGAATCACGGATGCCCCTCTACGGCCAGGAACTGGGGATGGACATCAGTCCCTACGAGGCTGGCCTCGGCTGGGCCGTGAATCTGAACAAGGGAGATTTTGTCGGCCGCGAACGGATGGCCGAGGTGAAGGCCAATAAACCAACCCGGAAGGCCGTCGGTTTCAAATACGTTGGCAAAGGCGGGGCACCGCGCACTCACTATCCCGTCGCCATCGATGGTCAGGAGATTGGCGAGGTAACAAGCGGAACCTTTTCCCCAACACTGGGTGAGAATATCGGCCTTGCCCTGATCAAGTCGGAATATGCCGGAGTTGGCAAGCCGTTGCAAATCATTGTTCGCGGCAAACCGGTTGACGCTACACAGGTTAAGACACCCTTTTACAAGCGCGAGTCGTAACACATTGCCTGCTCATCAAACGCTTTTCGTTGCATAATCTCTGGAGCATGTGCAGCCGTCGGACGCTGCGACTTATACGTATTGGAGGAACACACATGGGCGCACCCGAAAATCGAAAGTACACCAAGACACACGAATGGATCTCAATCGAAGGCGACATTGCCACGTTCGGGCTCACCGACCACGCCCAGAGTGAACTCGGTGATATTACATACCTCGAACTCCCGGAAGTTGGCGATCCAGTCAAGGCCGGAGATGCTTTCGGCGTTGTTGAATCCGTTAAGGCCGCTTCCGATGTGTACTCGCCGATCGACGGCGAAGTGGTGGAAGTGAACAGCACCGCAGTTGATGGCCCCGACGTTATCAACAACTCCCCGTACGACGATGCCTGGTTGGTAAAGGTTCGCATGGCCGATCCGTCCCAGCTCGATTCGCTGATGGACACGTCGGCGTACGACGAGTTCGAATCCAACCAGTAATACATTCGATTCAAGCACTGAGGACATCCGACCACCATGGTTTTCAATCCGCATACATCGGACGATCGACGAGCGATGCTCGAAACAATTGGGATCGAATCTGTGGAGGAGCTGTTTGCTCCCGTCCCGGCGGATGTCCGCTTCCCTGAACTGAACCTGCCGCGGCAACTGACCGAGATGGAAGCTGCTCGCCGGATGTCTGATCTGGCTTCGCAGAATGTTGTGCCCGCCCCGGAAGATAACTACATGGGTGCAGGTTCCTACCAGCATTATGTGCCGGCCACCGTCGGTCAAATTCTGAGCCGCGGCGAATTCTACACCGCATACACTCCGTATCAGCCTGAGGTTGCCCAGGGCACCTTGCAGGTGATCTACGAGTTCCAGTCGATGGTCGCCGCGCTGCTCGGCACCGAAGTGGCCAATGCCAGCATGTACGACGGTGCGACCGCGTTTGCTGAAGGCGCACTGATGACGGTTGCCAGCAGCCGCAAGAAGCATCGTATCGTTGTCGCCGGTACGGTTCATCCGGCGTACCGTCAGGTCATGCGGACCTATGTCGATGGTGCAGGCGTCGAAGTCACAGAGGTCAAGCCTGAAAATCCATTCGTTCTCACTGCGGCCGATGTTGAGCCGCATCTGGGCCCGGATGTGGCTTGCATTGCTGTGGCATATCCGAACTTCTTCGGTGCAATTGAGGATGTTCAGGCATTGGCTGACCTGGCGCATGCCAACGATA
>DJVD01000020.1:0-1457 GCA_002440805.1 Chloroflexi bacterium UBA6265 | reverse complement strand
ACCCGCGAGCAGCACATTCGTCGCGAGAAGGCAACCTCCAACATCTGTACCAACCAGGGGCTTATGGCCACTGCTGCAACCGTATACATGAGCTCACTCGGTCCCGAAGGATTTCGCGAGATCGGCCAGGCCGCCTACGCCAACGCCCATTACCTCGCTGAACAATTATCACAAGTCGACGGGTTCGAAGTTGCCTTTGATGCGCCGTTCTTCCACGAGTTCGCGGTTCGATGTAGTCAACCGGCGGCAGCGGTGCTGGAATCCTTGCTGGCTGAGGGAATTCTTGGCGGCGTCGATCTGGGTATCTTCAATTCCGAATGGAATGACCTGTTGCTCATTGCGGCCACGGAGATGAACACCCGAGAAGGTATCGACCACCTAATCGAGGTCCTCAAGGCGGCATAATTCCGCTTATGCCATGGCTTCACATGGTGTAGCATGTACTCACACATTTATCGCCGGGGCATGCTGCGGCGGGATTCTTGCTGTTCAAAATATCATTAGAGGTACTCGTGGCCAAACCAATCGTCGCCCTGGTGGGCAGACCCAACGTAGGTAAATCTACGCTCTTTAATCGGCTGATCGGAGAGCGTCGCGCTATCGTTCAGAATGAGCCGGGAACAACGCGCGATCGCACCTACGGCCAGGCCGATTGGATCGGTGCCGAGTTCCTTGTTGTCGATACCGGCGGCCTCATGGACGACGATGAGATCGCCCGGGCTAACCCGGATTCCGATTCCGAAACACGAATCGCTGAGGAAACGCGCGACCAGGCCATGGCCGCGATCGCCGAAGCTGACGTAATTGTTTTCGTCACTGATATCACATCTGGCGCACCCACGGCCGGCGATTTCGAGATCGCCGAGATTCTCCGCCGCGCCAGCAAGCCGGTGGTGTTGGCACTCAACAAGGCCGATTCCGTCAACCGGCGCGAACTGGCCTTTGAGTTCTACCAACTGGGGCTCGGCGAACCGATGCCGATATCTGCCTATCATGGCAACGGCACCGGCGATATGCTGGACAAGGTGGTTGAGAATCTTCCCGAACATGAAGAGGAAGATGAAGAGCTTGAAGGTCCGAAGATCGCGATCGTCGGCCGGCCGAACGTGGGCAAGTCCACGCTCATCAATACCCTGCTGGGCGAAGAGCGCGTCATCGCCTTCGANNGGACAGGAACGCGCTATCGTCAGCGATGTTGCCGGCACCACGCGCGATAGCCTCGACACGCAGGTTATCTGGAATGACGAACCGCTCACGCTGATCGATACCGCAGGCATTCGCCGCCGTGGTCGGGTAGAGCAGGGGATTGAACGCATCAGCGTCATGCGATCGATGCGGGCCATTGAACGCGCAGACGTGGTTGTGCTGGTCATCGATGCGAATGACGGCTTCACCATGCAGGATCTGCACATCGCCGGCTACGTTGAAGAGCAAAAGAAGGGGCTTGTGGTTGCCCT
>DJVD01000074.1 GCA_002440805.1 Chloroflexi bacterium UBA6265 | reverse complement strand
TCAGCCCCTGCAAGACCGGTCCGATCGCTACCGCTCCCGCCGATCGCTGAACCGCCTTGTAGGTGTTATTGCCGGTGTTTAGGTCCGGGAAGATAAATACGGTCGCCTGGCCCGCCACCGCCGAGTTTGGCATTTTACTCTTGGCCACGCTGGCATCAGCGGCAGCGTCGTATTGGATCGGACCTTCCACCAGCAGGTGTGGGGCCCGCACACGCACCAACTCTGTGGCGGTACGCACCCGTTCCACGTCGTCGCCCGTGCCCGAAGTTCCCGTGCTGTAACTGAGCATGGCAATACGCGGTTCGATGCCGAACTGCTTGGCAGATTTTGCCGATGAAATTGCGATATCGGCCAACTGTTCAGCAGTAGGATTCGGGTTCACAGCACAATCGCCATATACGAGCACCCGATCAGCCAATGCCATCAGGAACACGCTGCTCACAATGCTGACATCCGGGGTGGTTTTGATCACTTCGAAACTGGGCTTGATCGTGTGGGCGGTGGTATGGGCAGCGCCGCTGACCATGCCATCCGCCATGCCCATCTTCACCATCATTGTGCCGAAGTAGGACACATCCTGAACGATCTCACGGGCTTTCTCCAGGGTCATGCCCTTGTGGGCACGCAAGGCCGCATACTCTTGGGCAAATTTCTCAACCAATTCCGGGTCATGCGGACTGATCAACTGTGCGCCCGACAGATCGGCGCCGATGGCTGCTGCCTGTTCCCTGATCTGATCGGGTTCGCCGAGAATAGTGATGCTGGCTGCACCACGCTTCAATATGGTTGCCGCCGCCTGGAGAATGCGATCGTCATCTCCCTCCGGGAGCACGATATGTTTTGGATTCGCGCTGGCACGCTGCATCAGCATGTGTTCAAACATCAGCGGCGTTACGATATCGGTTCGGGCCGATTCAAACATGCCGAGCACTTCATCGCGACTGACATGCTTTGCAAATGTCTCGCGGCCGAGGGCGATTTTCTTCGGCGGCGCGTCGGCAAATCCGGCGCGAGTACGGGTAATGCCCAGTACCGTCTGGAACGTGTTCTGGGGAACATTCACAATGGGGAGATCAATCTCTACACCTTCAATGAGTTTCTGAATAATGGGGTGCAGCCCGAAGCCGCCATTGAGGATTACGCCCGCCAGGTTCGGGAATGTATCGCTTTGCTGGGCTACCAGCACACTTACCAACACTTCCGAGCGATCCGAAGGGACAACGATCACCCCGCCCTCAAGCAGGCGTTCAAGCACCCGTTCCATTCCCATGCCGGCAACAATGTACGCGAGGACGTAGTTCTCCAGGTGTTCTTGCGTGCCATAAAGCATTTGGCCGTCCAACGATTCCATCAAATCGCCGACGGTGGGCGCCACCAGGCGAGGATCTTCGGGAATGACCCACACCGGCGTCGACGCGGGGAGGAGGCCATTGGCGCGTAGCGCCTCGGCATAGATGTCCGAAGCAGATTCGGCGCGGTTAATGATCACACCCACAAGTTGGGCATGTTCGGCCTTCAGTTCGGCAATGGCCACCTCGGCAACCTGCCGTACCTGCTCGGCGGTACGAGGATCGGCACCCAGGAACTGGCTGTTACTCAGCGTTGTTTGGTCGGTGTTCCTGCCGCCTACTGCCAGCAAAACGGGTGTTGCGAGATTGGCTGCAATGCGTGCGTTGTACGCCAGCTCGGTAGGCGTAGAGACATCGGTATAGTCCGATCCCAGGATTACCATGACTTCATGCTTCGGCTCCAGCGCCTTGTATTTGGTCATGATTTCCCGCAGTGAGCCGTCGGGATCGCTATGCACGTCCTCGTACGACACCCCCATGCAGTCCTCAACGGCGTCGTCGATTCCCACTTCTCGCATCAGGCGTTCCAGGAGTGGTTCCGGTTCGGAATCGAGTTTGGCTACCGGGCGGAAAATACCAACGTTCACGCCGGCAGTGGCCAGCATACTCAACAGGCCGAGCGCGACCATCGATTTGCCGGTATGTCCTTCGGCGGAAGTGATGTAAATGCCGTGTGCCATTGGTGCTCCTTGCGTTGCGGGCAGGCAGTGCCCCTTGGGGCGCTGCGGGGTTTCCTGCTTGTTAGTTTACTGAAAGAACCGCCGCTAATTGACAGGGAAAATCTGCCATGCGGGCTTGCCGGCGCTACAATCAAGGCATAAACAACATTTCCGGGAGGAAGACACACATGACGGAGACCGCCGTATCCAAATATGCACAGCTCGAGTCGTTGCGTGCCGAGATTGAGGCGCACCACGAATCAGCTGCCGCAAAGCAACAAGCTCGCGGCAAGCGCAGCGCCCTCCAGCGCGTGTTGGCCCTGCTTGATGAGGGCTCATTCGTGGAACTCGACACGATGGTGAAGCACCGTGCCACAGATTTCGGGATGGATGCCAAACACCCACGCGGTGATGGCGTGGTGACCGGGTTCGGAACGGTCGAAGGTCGCCGGGTAGCAGTATTCTCGCAGGATTTCACCGTGTTTGGTGGCTCACTGGGAGAAGCATTCGCGGAGAAGATGGTGAAGCTGATGGATGGTGCCGAGAAATACGGCTGCCCCATCATCGGCATCAACGATTCCGCTGGTGCCCGCATTCAGGAAGGTGTGGAAGGCCTCGCTGGTTACGGCGAGGTATTTTATCGCAACGTCCGCACGAGTGGCGTGGTGCCGCAGATCTCTATCATTTGTGGCCCCTGTGCCGGTGGCGCCGTCTATTCGCCAGCCATGACCGACTTCGTCTTTATGGTGAATGACATTAGCCAAATGTTCATCACCGGCCCGGATGTGATCAAGACGGTAACAGGCGAAGATGTGACCCTCGAAGCTTTGGGGGGCGCCGAAACACACGCCTCTCGCAGTGGCGTCGCCCATTTCCGGGCGACGGATGAAGATGACCTCAATGAGCAGGTGCGGTACCTGCTTTCCTTCATCCCGGGTAACAACCTCGAAGATCCGCCGGTGTTCGAGCCCGAGGACACGCCGGATCGTGTCACAAGCGCGCTGTACGATATCGTGCCAGAAAATACCAGCCGGCCATACGACGTGCTGAAAGTCATCACGGAAGTAGTCGACGACGGCGATTTCCTGGAAGTCCAGCCCGAACACGCGATGAACATCGTCATTGGTTTCGCCCGGCTCGATGGCAAGTCGGTCGGCATTGTTGCCAACCAGCCAGCCGTGTTAGCGGGGACGCTTGATATCAATGCCAGTGTCAAGGCTGCCCGGTTCGTGCGCTTCTGTGATGCGTTCAATATCCCGCTGGTAGTGCTGGAGGATGTGCCCGGATTCCTGCCAGGTACCGACCAGGAGTACAACGGCATCATCCGTCACGGATCGAAACTGCTGTACGCCTTCGCCGAGGCGACAGTGCCGAAGGTTACGGTGATCCTCCGCAAGGCCTACGGCGGTGCGTATGTGGTGATGAACAGTAAACACATTGGTGCCGATTTCAACGCTGCCTGGCCGATGGCTGAGATCGCGGTCATGGGTCCCGACGCCGCCGTGAACCTGGTGTTCCGTCGTGAACTCGCCAAGGTCGACGATCCCACCGCGCGACGTGCCGAGTTGATTCAGGAGTATGAATACTTGTTCGCCAGCCCCTATCAGGCAGCGAGCAGGGGATACATTGATGCCGTGATTGATCCTGGCGAAACGCGCAGTTGGCTGATCCAGATGCTGGATATCGCCCGCAGCAAGCGGGTGAGTGTGCCGAAGCGCAAGCACGGGAACATCCCGCTATGAGTGATACCCAACCGCTACGAATAGTCGTAGATTCAAAACCATGTGATCGCGAACTGGCGGCGATTACCGCCGCCGTCATGGCGATGAACGCTGTTACCTCGGAACCTGAACCAAAACCTGCCCGGAATCCGTGGCAAGAAGCGAACAAGCGCGAGTCAATGCGCTCATCCATCAAGGAGAATCGTTCATGACCATCGGTTTCGGAACATCAACCGATGCTTTCGCCCGGCGCCGCGCGTTCCCCATGTACGGGGAACGCGCAATGTTGGCGGCAGCGCATCCATTTGTAGTAGATGCAGGCATGCAGATTGCCCATCAGGGTGGAAACGCCTTTGATATCGCAGTCGCAGCTGGCCTGGCTGCCGCTGTCGTCATGCCGGAGATGTGCGGTCTCGGCGGTGATTTGTTCGCGGTCTACTCAGTGGCCGGCAACGCCCCTGCAGCTCTCCAGGCAAGCGGTCGCGCGCCGCGAGGTGCCAGTTATGACCTGATGAAGGAGATGGGTGGGGATCATATGCCGTTCGATGGCCCGCACTCCATCGCGGTACCGGGCATGGTGGATGGTTATTTCCACCTGCTCGAGTCTCACGGCAGCATGAGTTTTGCCCAGGTGGCCGCACCAGCCATCGATTTGGCCCGCAATGGTTATGCGTTGCAACCGAAAGGCGCCGACGCTATTGCCATCAACGCTGAGTTGCTCGCCAAGGATGAAGCGGCCGCCGCGATCTTCCTCGCACATGGCCCCAATCCCGCACCAGGCACCAGGTTGGTGCAGTCCGACCTGGCCGACACGTTGGAACAATTGGGAACCGAAGGCAAGGCCAGCTTCTATAGCGGCGACATCGCCAACCGCATGGTCGCGTACCTGCAGTCCGTTGGCAGCAAATATGAACTGGCTGATTTTGAAGCCTACGAATCCGATTTCTCGGCACCGTACTCGGTCACCTATCGTGGCCACACCGTCTACCAAACGGCCATACCTTCGCAGGGAATTATCATGCTGGAGGCGCTCAACATCGTCGAAAACGCCAGTGTCTCAGAACCTCAATCTGCCGATGCGATTCATATCATCGCTGAAGCGAAGAAGCTGGCCTATGCGGACCGCATTACCTACCTCGGCGATGGTAAAACAAACCCGGTTGATGCCTTGCTCCACAAGTCGTACGCGGCAAGGCGATTCGGCACCATAGATCCCCTCCACGCGACCGAAACGGTTGGCGGTGGTCTCTCTGACGGCGATACCACCTACCTGTGTGCAGCCGATCATCATGGCAATCTGGTGTCGCTCATCCAGTCCGTTTCCACGGCGTTTGGTGCTGGCATCGTGGCTGGCGATACCGGTGTGGTGATGAACAACCGGAGTGGACGAGGCTTCAGCCTCGATCCCGCTCATCCGAACGTGTATGCGCCGGGAAAAAAATCGATGCATACCATGAACACCTACCTGATCGCCGATAGGCAAGGCCGACCGGTGGTAGTTGGTGGCACCCCCGGTGGTGATGGGCAGCCACAGTGGAATCTGCAGGCCATCGTCGGCATGATCGATGCCGGCTTCGATGTGCAGGCAACGATCGAGCAACCTCGCTGGACCAGCTGGCCAGGCACAGATCCATCCGGCACCCACAATCCGTTTGAACTGCGGCTCGAATCGCGGATCGAAACAGCCGTTGCCGATGAGTTACGGAACCGCGGCCATCGCGTGGTGATGCAATCGGCATGGGGTGGCGGAGGCGCGATGCAAATCATTGCGCGCGATCCCGATACAGGCCTCATCATCGGCGGATCCGATGCCCGGGTGGAGGGCACGGTCCTGGGGCGGTAATGCCGCTCTACAGGTATGATTGCTGCAGATATGTAGACGCATCGAAACCGGAGGAGAACCCATGGTTGAACCAAATTTGGCGCCGCTGAATCCCTCAGTTGGTGGCTTGTTCAAGGCGTACGATATCCGTGGCCTGGTTCCGCAGGAGATGGATGCCGATGTCGCCTACCGCATAGGTCGCGCCCTGGTGGCTTTTCTCGATGTGGATACCGTGGTTGTCGGCCGTGATATGCGCGTGTCTGGCCCCGAAATGCAGGCTGCGTTGATGCGGGGCATCACCGATCAGGGAGCCGATGTCGTCGATATCGGCCTGGTCAGCACCGATACGCTGTATTTCGCCGTCGGCAAGTACGAATACCCGGCTGGCGTGATGATCACCGCCAGTCACAATCCTGCGGGGTACAACGGGTTCAAGATCTGCAAGGAAGAAGCGCGAGCGCTTTCGCTCGAAACGGGTATCAGCGAGATCCGCGACCTGGTACTGAGCGGTGAGTTTGGTGATCCTCGCGGCGAAAAGGGCACCATCAGCGAGCGCGATGTCACCGAAGCCTACGCCGAACACGCGCTTGGCATCATCGATATCGACAAAATTCGACCGCTCAAAATCGCGGTGGATGCTGGCAATGGCATGGCGGGCAAACTCACGCCACCGGTATTCGCGAAGTTGCCGCTGGAGATTGTGCCCCTGTACTTCGAGCTTGATGGCACCTTCCCGAATCATGAGGCGAACCCGATCGAGCCGGAGAATATTCACGACTTGCAGCGGGCGGTTGTTGAACACGGCTGCGACCTCGGTGTGGCATTTGACGGCGATGCCGATCGCATGTTCCTCATCGACGAAAATGGCACGTTCATTGGTGGTGACATGACCACCGCTATGGTCAGCCTGCAAATGCTGAAGAAGCATCCGGGCTCGACGATCGTCTACAACCTGATTTGCTCCCGCACGGTACCAGAGATCATCGAAGATCACGGTGGCACGGCAATCCGGTCTCGTGTTGGCCATTCATTTATCAAGGCGCTGATGCGCGAGGAAGATGCGATTTTTGGGGGCGAGCACAGTGGTCACTTTTACTTTCGCGATAACTGGTACGCCGATAGCGGCCTGATCGCGATGCTGACCGTGGTGGAACTCATCTCCGAGGGTGATGAAACGCTGTCGCAGATTCTCGCGCCGATTGATAGCCGGGTACGATCGGGCGAGATCAACTCCGAAGTCTCGGATGCAAAGAAAATCATGAAGCAGGTGGAACACTTTTACGGCAGGCAGGGTGCTTCAATCGACCACCTCGATGGGCTCACCGTGGAATTCGATGATTGGTGGTTCAACCTGCGCGGATCCAACACCCAACCTCTATTGCGCCTGAATGTGGAAGCCGATGACCAGCCGATCCTTGAGCAGAAATCAGCCGAAGTGCTGAAGATCGTGCGTGGCTAATGGCAGGCGAGTTTCGCCCCCGGGCAGCGACCGAGGCGGACGCTGCCCGCATCGCTGACATCTATAACCAGGGAATTCAGGATCGGGTTGCGACATTCGAGACCGAACTGCGAACGGTGGAAGCCGTTCGCAATTGGTTTTCTGCGCCTTATCCGATCGTGGTGGTGGAACGTCACGGCGACGTGATTGCATGGGCCAATGCATCGCAGTATCGTCCGCGTACCTGCTATTCTGGCATCTGTGAATTTTCCGTGTATGTCGATCGGAGTGCGCGTGGTTCGGGCGCCGGCAACCTTGCCATGAGGGCGTTGATAGACGCTGCAGCACGGGACGGCTACACCAAACTCCTTAGTCGTGTCTTTGTCGAAAACATCGCCAGTCGTCGCTTGCTGCAGGGGCTCGGGTTCCGTGAGGTGGGCGTGTATCACCGGCATGGGCAACTGGATGGCATCTGGCGCGACGTTGTCATTGTCGAACGATTGCTGGATCAACCGCAGTCACTGTGGGCATCGGTTCCTGCGGGAACATCCGTGCAGGTGATAAAGGCGAGCTGGCACAATCTCCATGCGTCGGTGCTCTATCCAGCCACTGTGATCGATTGTGACCGGGTTGGGTGGACAGCCGTCCGCACCGAATGGACGCTTGGAGATTTCGAGATTGCAGGGGTCCAGTTCGAGCGGGGAGGNNGGCGCGATGGCAGCCCGGGAGGCGTGTACGCCAACGTCACCGCGCCCTCCCGTCTGGAACTCGACCATCATGGTGGCCCTGTGCTGTACTGGGAAGATCACTGGCTGGATGTGGTTAAGAGTCCAGATGGAACCGTCACGTTGATGGATGAAGACGAGTTCCTGGCGAGCGGGGTGCCAGCTTCGCACCCCCACCTTGCAGCCCAGATTCGGGCCGCAGCCACTGAACTCCTGGCTGAAATCGAATCCGGCAGGTGGGATATCTAGAAGATTCCAGTGAACCTGTCGCGGGCCGCCTCGCTCAGCAAGCTCGACCACACGAAAAATCCGACGATGAGCAGGAAAAGCGTTGCTGCCAACCAGCCAAGCACCGCGCCTCGAGCACTTTCCTGGACAGGCATGGTACCGCGGGCAGGCTGCATTTCCTCAGGAGCGTATGGGTACGGTTGCACCGGTTGTGGGGCCACCGCAGGCGCTACAGCCGTGGTTTGGGTGTTGTCTGCCTGCTGCACCGGTACGAACGCGGAGGTTTGGTCTGTGTTGGCGGTCACCATTGCGAGGCTGCCACCGCAGTCCTTGCAGAACAAGTCGTTTGCGTCATTGATTGCGCCGCATTCGGGGCACGTCTTGGTATGAGAAATCGCCATGAAGGTGCTCTCCTAATTGGCTTCAGCAAGGAAGGTCGTATCCACCACAAACGCATCGCCAACGCCTAACTTCTCCATGACCACCAGGCTCACGGCATCCACATAGCTCAACCCGCGTTGGCTACGCGAAGTCATGACCATCGCCACGGCACGAGCTTCGTCTTCCTCCGTAGCATGGTAGACCGCAAGTCGGTGATCGCGCAGGAATTGGCGGGCCACATCGGCGCCGACACCATCGTTGAGCAACTGCACCACCTCCGCCAGTACCAGGTTGGTGGTGAACAGGCGATAGTGTTGATCTTTCAACCCATGGTAGGCATCCACGGCGTCGGCGTGGGAGCGATCATTACGATCGACCATGGCAACAATCGCGCTGGCATCAACAAATGCGGTTGGTTGTTCCGGGGAATGCGTGTCGGACACGGGCGGGCTCTCTCTACTTGCGTCGCAAGCTGGCGGCACGATAGCTGGACAGGCCATTGACGATATCCGAGCCGGGCCCGGATCCAATGCCAATGACGGCATCGAGGGGTTTGGTACGGGCTGCCGGGCGCAACTCGCGAGTGAAGCGGTCTTCTCTTGTCTGCGATGTGCCAAATGCTTGTACCGCAGCGGCATCGATAAACCATTGACCTCCCATTCGCCGGCCAGCAAGCCTGCCCTCGCGCAAATAACGCCGCACTTGTTCGGTGCTGCGATTGAGCAGGCGCGCAGTTTCGGCCACGCTCAGGCCGTCTTGATTGGAGGCGGTATAGTCCATATTAGAAAACATCCCCATATTGGTTGCGTGCGACAACATGACCTCGATTATAGGCCAATTGCCCACGGGCATGAACGAAAGACGGGCGGATTTATGCAGGCGGGTAATGGGCTCATGTGCCTCGATCTCCAGTTTCAGGGGATGCCGGGCGTTATCGCCAGTTGGCTAATGCCTACCGATTCTGGATGGGTGATCATTGATTGTGGTCCCGCCACAACGATACCAGTGTTGGAGCGGGCGGTGGTTGACGCCGGGTTGGAGATGGGCGATATCAATCGTATCGTGCTGACCCACATTCATCTCGACCATGCCGGCGGCAGCGGCGCGTTGCTGCAAAAGCACCCTCATCTACGAGTGACAGTTCATCGCGATTCGGCCGGTATCCTGGTTGATCCTTCGCGACTGATTCGAAGTGCCACGATCAGCTACGGCGAGGCGATGCAATCACTCTGGGGCGATATTGTGCCTGTTGATCCTGACAGGATCGACGCGATCAGCCCGGGCGAACCGGTTCCGGGGACAGCATTGTGTTCGATTGCCACTCCCGGTCATACGGCAACGCATCTTGCTTACATCCATGAGCGAACGGGGATATTGTTCACGGGCGACGCTGCCCATGCTCGCCTGCAGGGTTCGGCCGTGATCGTGCCAACGCTCTCGCCGGTCGAGGTTGACGTTGAAGCATGGTCGGCCACGGCCAACGTCATGGAAGCGCTCAATCCCACAGCGCTTGCATTGCCGCACTTCGGCATGGTTACCGATGCTGTGGACCACCTGGGGCGCATCGAAGAGCGCATTCGCTCCCGGATCGATCTGGCCCAGCAGATTGTCCGATCGCCAGGGGATATGCAAGCGCTGGCCGATGCGCTTGCCTCCACAACACGCGCGGAGTACGAGACCGAAGGTGGGGATATCGAAACGAAGGTCGCCACCATGGAATGGTGCATGCCGAGTTGGTTGGGCGCACAGGGGATTATGCGGTGGTTCAAAGTCCACGACATGTTCCCCAATCCCGCATAGGTGCCGGTACCGTGGGGAGGGTCCTCCCCATGGTATGGCCTAGGCCGATTCCAGGTCACTTGCCTGCTCGGCGAGTTCTCCGGATATCGTGAGCAGAGGCAAACGCATCAACAACAGCGGATTGTCGTCCGCCGCAATCCGGTTCGGATCGTCCTTACCGCAGCTGCGACACCGATGAAGAACGACCTGCTCGCCATTCCTGCGCACCAGCTTACCGACCGGTTCCATGGCTGCGTGACAATCGCTCTTCCGATCGCCAGGATGACCCTGGTCAACATGGCGACTCCACAAGCAGTTGGGACAATGATTGCGATGCCGACCACCGCTTGGTGGCGCGCCAATGAACTGTTTGCAATGCACGCATTTGAAGGCCTGGTCCCGCTCGGTACGCGGAGGGCGTGTCAGACGGTTGCGTTTTCGCGCTGTTGTGCCTGTCTTCCCTGGCCTGGTGAACTTTTCAGATGTCTCGTAGTTGTATTCGTCGTCGTATTCTGTGAATGACACTGTCACACCCTCGGCAGCGATTTGAACTGAATCGCTGCGCGAAAAACGAAGGGTCGTGGGTAGTGCTGCCGTGGAAGGCAGCGTCATTCACAAGGGCTGTCAACATGCAATCTCTCTTTCGAATCGGGCGCAACAAAACCAGCCTCGAGATGGACACGAGGACTAGCGGAACAGATGCCATAATCCGGAGAGAAGTAGGGGAACTAGCGGCTCTCGCGGCTCATAGCATCGACTGGCACAAGGATCGTCTGTAGCATTAAGCGTCCCTTCGGGTCGATGATAGTCACGAAGATGCCGGCAATCGACACCTGCGCGGATTGTACGACAGGCGATTTTATGTTGACAAGGAATGAGAAAAAGTGATCGATGTTTTGCTCCTTGGCACTGGGGCGATGATGCCGCTTCCCAATCGCTACCTCTCGGCCACGCTCTTCCGCACTGGTCCAAGCTTGCACCTGGTGGACTGCGGCGAGGGAACGCAGGTAGCAATGCGCGAGTACCACTGGGGTTTCAAGGCGCTGGATTCAATCCTGCTGACGCACTTCCATGCCGATCATGTCGCGGGATTGCCGGGGCTTATGCATACACTCGCACATTCGGGCAAAACCGATCCGCTGCATATTGTCGGGCCCAAGGGCACATACCAGGTTGTGGAGGGATTGTTCGTGATCGTGGGAGGGCTGCCGTTTGAGGTGTATATCCACGAGTTGGCAGGCGGCGATGTCCTTGAGCTCCCGGGTGATGTGCGCGTTTCGGCCACGGAAGGGGAGCATCGGTTGCCAGTACTGGCCTATCGGTTCGATCTCGACCGCTCGCCGGCGTTTCTTCCGGAGATGGCGGAGGAATTGGGGATACCCCGGCAACTTTGGGGTCAGCTGCAACGCGGCGAACCGGTGACGCTGAACGGCCAGGAGATTGCACCGAGCCAGGTGCTGTCTACCCCGCGGAAAGGGGCTTCATTCGGCATTGCCACCGATACTCGTCCGACCCGGGCCGTGCAGGAAGCAATGCAGGGGGTTGACCTGCTGATTTCAGAAGCAACCTATGGCGATGATGCTGATACCGAAAAAGCTAAGTTACGAGGCCATATGACCTTTCGGGAGGCCGCCACACTGGCGCGTGATGCCGGCGCAGGCGCGCTGTGGTTAACCCATTTCGGGGTGGGCCTGGCAAATCCTGGAGATTACATCGCCAACGCCACCCACGTGTTCCCCAACACCACGTTGGGAGAGTCGGGACTTACGGGCACGATCGCGTTCGAGACGGGTTACGCAACGCGACTACCCGGATGATTCTCCGGACAGGACGGATTCGATGAATGCGCCTATTTCCACCGGATCGCCCACGTAAATCCACGCACCGCTCTCTGAGGTTCCGGGTACAACCATGGGCTCGGTGATGTTCTCCATCACAATTTCACGCTGGTCCAGCTTCAGGGCCAGGTTCACCAGTGCTAACTGCTCATCCCAGTCAATGCTCGTGAGCACGGCATCACCGGCGGCATTGATCACCTGTGAGATTCGCGTTACGGATCCCAGCGATTGCCCTTTATCCAGCAGCGCGCGGAGTACCAGCATCTGGCGTTCGCGGCGTTTGTCGTCATTGTCCTGGTGGCGCGTGCGGGCGTACGCCAGCGCTGTTTCGCCATCCATGTTCTGCCGACCGGCTTCGATTATCAGGGTAGTTGTGCCGAAATCCTCGGTGGGGTAGGCGTCGTCTTCGATCCGTTCAGGCACGTTAATCGTGATACCGCCAACAGAATCGATGACTTTCTCAAACCCCTTGAAATCGACCAGCACAAATTCGTCGATGCGCACGCCGAAGTTATATTCGATCGTATCGCGCATCATCATCACGCCGGCGACATTATTGTCCGGGTCTTCCTTCACGCCGATGTTGTAGGCGCCATTGATTTTGCTTAGTCCATGGCCCGGTACTTCCACCTGCAGATCGCGTGGAATACTCACGACTCGCACTTCGTTGGTAGTGAAATCGACCCGGGCAATCATGATTACATCGGCGTTCTGATCGCCTTCGGTTTCCCTCGTATCGACACCGAGGACCAGCACGTTAATGTAGTCGGCATCTGGCCAGGCATCTTCGGGTTTCACCACATCTGTGCGAATTCCCGTGCCGATGATATCGCGGGCTATGCCAATCGAAGACGGGTTCTTTTTTCTGGACGGGGTGTTTGTCGGGCTCGGGGCGGCCGTGGGTGCAGCCACATCCCCTTCGGTTTGCGGCGACGCCTGGGGGCTGGGATCGTCTGAACCAATGTGACTCACCCCGCCGAGTTCCACCCGACCCGATGGCAAGTCAACCACCGAGCCATCCTGTACGCCTTCAATGGCGTTGGTGATTTGCCACACGTACATACCAGCGGCGGCAAACGGTGCAAGGATCATCAACGACACCAGCAACACAGCGATTTTCTTTCGCCGCGTCCAGTGTCGTCGTTTACTTCGTGGTGGTTGAGACCCAATTGCCGACGAAGGGTACATCCAGGCTCCCTGCACTACCGGATAACGGCGCGCACTTCTACGATTTCTGCTCATGAGTGTGCGTGTTGGTTTCCATATTGTGCAAGTGTACGAACTATTTTCTGACTTGCGTATACCCGTGTTTTCTGCAAGCATGCCCCTGAGTGGGTGGTACCTCACCGCCTTTTTGGTAGGGACGCGATTGATGATTCCGGATCACATGCAATGGTTTGTCGCCGATCGATTCGGCCTGTTCATTCACTGGGGCATTTACTCCGTTGCAGCCCGGCACGAATGGGTGCAAAGCCGGGAGAAGCGCGATACCGCCGAATACGGACGTTACGCCGATGTATTTGATCCCGATCTCTACGATCCCACCGCATGGGCACGCGACGCCAAAGCGGCCGGCATGAAATACGCCGTCATCACCAGCAAGCACCACGATGGCTTTGCCATGTGGGATACCGCCACCACAACGTTCAGCGTGATGCACACACCGGCCGGTCGGGATGTGCTGCGGGAGTGGGTCGATGCATTCCGCGCCGAGGGGCTAAAGGTTGGCTTCTATTATTCGGTGATCGATTGGCACCATGAGCACTACACCATGGATTCCTCGCATCCCCTGCGGGAAAACGACTGGGATGCCTTTAACGCCGGTCGCGATTTCTCGATCTATCGCGAATACATGTTTACCCAGGTGCGGGAACTATTGACCAATTACGGCACCATCGATGTGCTGTGGTTCGATTGGACACCGCCCGAGAAATCTGCGGATGACTGGAATTCTCCGGCGCTGACCGGGATGGTGCGAGAACTGCAGCCCAATATCATCCTTAACGACCGCATCGACTATCCAGCGGGTGCCGATCTGGTGACGCCCGAGGAATACCAGGCCAAGAACTGGCCCACCCGCAACGGCGAGCGGGTGTTGTGGGAAACCTGTCAAACACTCAACGGCAGTTGGGGCTACGATCGCGATAACCATAACTGGAAATCACCGGAACTTTTGATTGCGCTGCTAATTGACACCGTCAGCAAGGGCGGAAACCTGTTGCTCAATGTGGGCCCCAATGCCCGCGGTGAGTTCCAGCCGGAGTCGCGACAGACATTGGCGATCATCGGCGATTGGATGCACGTGCACGCTCGTTCGATTCGGGGCTGTACGGCGAGTGAATTCGATCCGCCTGCCGATTGCCGCTACACCCAGCGTGGTGATCGCCTCTATCTGCATATTCTCAATTGGCCGCTGGGGCACATTCACCTGCCGCAGCTGGCAGGCAAAATCCGGTTTGCCCGGTTCCTTCACGATGGATCCGAAGTGCATGTAAAGGATGCCGATCCAGCTGCCGTGGCGCAGAACATCGATATGCCAGAGGAGGCCGGAGATGGTATCCTCACCATTCCTACCGTCAAACCCGGGGTTGTGATTCCGGTTATCGAGATCATGCTGCAGGAGAACAACGAAGAGTAGAGCCCGGGTTGTTGCGATTGATCAACGCGGGTGTCATGCTAACTAGCGATGAAAATGCCAACCCAACCACCTATAGATCCGGATACGCCTGGGCAGGAGCCACGAGCAGGTAAGCCTGCTGGTGGCTGGCCGTTCCGGCAACACGATGGGTACGAAAACCCGTCGCTGGAGCGCTATACNNGTGCTCGCGTTGTTGGGCCTGACCGTGCTTGGATTTATGGCTGCCATCTATGCCGAGGCCCGGGGCGATGAGGCCCGCCCGGTCGATGCCATCATTGTGCTCGGCACCACGCAGTGGAATGGCGTTCCCCGGCCTGTGTTCGAGGCCAGACTCGAACACACCCTCGACCTTTACAATCGCGGGCTGGCTCCAACCATTATCGTCACCGGTGGCAAACAGGATGGCGACAACTTCACGGAGGCCGAGACAGCGGAAACCTGGCTGGTTGATCGCGGCGTTCCTGAAGACGCGATTCTGATGGAAGATCGCGGCCGCGATACCTGGGAGAACATGCGGGGGGCCCGGGAAGCGTCGCGGGCGAACAATATTCAGTCCGTGCTTATCGTGAGTGATGGATTCCATCTCTTCCGTGCCGAGCGCATGGCGGATGCCGTTGGCTTTGATGCCTATACATCGCCAACGCC
>DJVD01000113.1:405-4529 GCA_002440805.1 Chloroflexi bacterium UBA6265 | reverse complement strand
CTCCATCGGCTTTGGCCGGAGCCTGGCCACCTGGGAGGACGCCAACGAATTGCTCCTGACCGCCCAGCGCGATTTGTACGCCATCATGGCAGAACTGGCATTTATCGATACAACCCGACCCGATGCGCTGGTCTTTCCCGCCGATCGTGTGGACTGGCTGGAACAGAGCATTGCCGCAGTGCAGGAGACAGTTGAGCTCCCGCGCGAATTTGTGGTGTCTGGTGAAACCACGCCCGGCGCCGCCCTGGATGTAGCCCGCACGGTGGTGCGCAGGGCCGAACGCAAGGCTGTTGCGCTGACCCAGGCCGGGGTGATCGGCAATGGCGAGATCGTTCGCTACCTGAACCGCCTGAGTTCGCTGCTGTTCATGTTGGCCCGTGCCGAGGATGTCAGCGTGCATGGCAACGTGCGGCTGGCCAAAGGCACGCAATAATCCTGCACAGCAACGTAGGTGCTGGAAAGGACGACGCGCACATGTCGATCTCGATTCGACCTTTTCAGGGGAGCGATCTTCCAGGGTTGGTGACGCTCTGGAACCGGACCCACTTCGCGGACCCAATCAGCGAGCAACGAGTGCTGCTGGATTTTATCCTCGACCCCAACTTCGATCCCCTCGGGCTGTTGATTGCCTGTGATGGACGCAACCAGGTCGGCTTCGTGCTTGGCATGGCTTCACGTGAGGATCGACCATCAGACAATCTCTATGGCTCTGGCATCGTTGTCGGCATTGGTGTGGAGCATGCGTACCGGCGACAAGGCATCGCCAGCCAGTTGCTGGCCCGGCTTGAGGAACATTGGCACCAACGCAACGTCACGAACATTCAAGTCGGGCCCTGGGTTCCCACCTACCTGACGCCGGGAGTGGACGAGACAAGCTATCCAGGCGCGGTCGATTTCTTCGCTGCGCGCGGATATATGAGCGGTGCCAGGCCGATCAGCATGCGCGCCTCGCTCACCGGATACGCCGTTGCCGAAGGTATTGAGGAGATCGTCGCCGACCTGGATAAAGGAGGCATTAGCATCCGCCCGGCCATTGCCGAGGATGCGCTGCCTTTGCTCCGCTTTGCTGCAGAGCACTTTCCACACTGGGAAAGTTATGTGCGGGGAAACCTGCGTGCNNATTGGCTTCGCCCTCACCAATGGCGAACGATTTGGCCCGTTCGGGGTCGATGAAGCCTATCGGGGCCGGGGCGTGGGCGCAGTGTTGCTTTCGCGCTCGCTCCAGGCAATGCGTGCCCGAGCTATCCATACCGCGTACTTTCTCTGGACAAGCGACCAGACTGCTCGACTGTATCGTCGGCATGGGTTTGAGATGGTGCGACGTTTCACGATGATGAAGAAAACCCTGAAGGAGGGACCTTAATGCCGGATGAGAAGCGAATTATGGTGATTGGTGCCCACGCGGCCGATGCCGAACTCATGGGGGGAGCGGCGGTATTGGCGCACCGTGACCTTGGGTGGAACAGCGTGCTTGTGCATATGACCCTGGGGGAGAAGGGTGGCCGCACGGTCGCCCCGGCCGAATATGCCGCGGTCAAACGCTCCCAGGCCGAGCAGGCAGCCGCAATTCTCCGCAGCGATGTGGAGTTCCTGCCTTACCTCGATGGCGAATTGCCGATCAACGAGCACGTGCAATGGCAACTCGCTGACCTGATTCGGAAATACCAACCCACGGTCATCCTCACGCATTGGAAGGGCAGCATTCACGTCGATCACACCAACACATACGAGAACGTGCTGGCATCGCTCTTTTTCGCTGGATTGCCAACCTTTGAACGTGAGTATCCGGCCCACTGGGTACGTGGCATCTACTTTGCCGAAAACTGGGAAGATGAAGATGATTATGTCCCCGACACCTACCTTGATGTAAGCGATGTCTGGGATACCTATGTCGAAGCAGCGGCCAGCTATTCGCTGGTGTCCGCGCCAGATGGGCCGTTTCGGTATGCCCAGTGGTACGACGGCGCCAGTCGCATGAGGGGCGCCGAACGTGGTGTCGATCGCGCCGTGGCATTGCTGCATCACCAGCCGTTTTACGCCCGCCGCTATCTCAAAACGTCGCTGGAGCCTTAATCAGGGCACTTCGCGACCCGTGATGGAGCTAGGCCCCAATGCGGGCGAGATATCGCCTATTATTGAAGCCAGTCTGCGCCGGATGGTGCAGGTTGTAACCAAAGGCCGCGGGCAGGTGCCCGCAAGTGAGGATATCCCGACCCATGCGTATGGCAAAACTCTTTGGACGGACCGTTCGCGAGGTACCGGCGGACGCCGAGTTCCCCAGCCACCAATTGATGGTGCGCGCCGCGATGATCCGCCCCCTGGGTGCGGGCATCTACTCACTTATGCCGCTGGGCTACCGCGTCATCCGGAAGGTCGAAGCCATCATCCGTGAGGAAATGGACCGTATCGGCGGCCAGGAAATGCTGATGCCATTCGTCCATCCGGCCGAAATCTGGAAAGAGACCGATCGCTACTACCTTGTTGGGCCGGAATTGACCCGATTCAAGGATCGGGGCAGCCGGGAAATGGTGCTGGCCATGACCCACGAGGAAGTGGTTGCCGACCTGCTGCGTACCGATGTGAATAGCTACAAGCAATTGCCGCAAATCGTCTATCACCTGCAATCCAAGTGGCGCGATGAACCACGCGCTCGCGGAGGGTTGATTCGGGTGCGTGAATTTACGATGAAGGATAGCTACAGCCTTGATATGGACGAAGCGGGCCTTGACGAGAGTTACCGCGCACATGAAGTTGCCTACAATCGCATCTTCAATCGTTTTGGGCTCGATTTCATCAAGGTTGGTGCCGATGTCGGCATGATGGGTGGCTCCAAATCGGAGGAGTACATGGCCTTCTCGCCAATGGGGGAGGACACCATCCTTATCTGCGAGAATGGCGACTACGCAGCCAACCGCGAGGTGGCCGTCTTCCAGTCGTTCCCGCAATCGGACGAGGAGATGTTGCCGCTGGAGGAAGTGGAAACACCAAACGCCAGCACCATCCAGGGCGTGGCAGATTACCTCAATGTGCCGCTCAGCCACACCGCCAAGGCCGTTTTCTTCATGGCTGGTGAGCAGTTCGTATTCGTGGTGATTCGGGGCGACCTCGATGTCAATGAGACGAAGCTCCGCAACCTGCTCGATGCCGGCGACCTGGTGCCAGCCACGGCCGAGCAAATAGCTGCGGTCGGGGCCGTGGCGGGTTATGCCAGCCCAATTGGTGTGCATGATGCCACCGTGGTCGTTGACCAGAGTGTGGCCAACGCGCGGAACCTGGTTGCTGGCGCCAACAAGCATGGGTATCACGTGATCAACAGCAATGTGGGGCGTGATTACGAGGCCGATTATATCGCCGATATCTCTGCCGCAACTGCCGGCCACTTGTGCCCGAACTGCGGCCAGCCGATGATTGCCCGACGGGCGATTGAAATTGGCAATATCTTCAAACTCGGCACTCGCTTTACCGAAGCGATGGGAGCGACCTACCTCGACCAGAATGGCAAATCGCACCCGGTGGTGATGGGCTCGTACGGTATTGGCGTCGGTCGTTCTGCGGCCACTGCGGTGGAGCAATATCACGACGATCGCGGCATTAAGTGGCCGATTACGATCGCACCGTTCCACGTCTCGCTGCTAAGCATCGGCAAGGATGCCGATGTGCTGGAGGCCTGTGATGCGTTGTACGACTCACTGACGGCCTCGGGCGTGGAAGTGCTGTATGACGATCGCAATGAGCGCCCGGGCGTGAAGTTCAACGATGCCGATCTCATCGGCAACCCGATTCGCCTCAGCATTAGCCGCAAGACGCTGGATGCCGACGAAGTTGAGCTCCGCCTGCGCACGGACGATCAGAGCATCAACGTGCCGCAGGAAGGAATTGTCCCGCACATTCGCCAGTTGATCGACGGCCTGATGGCGGAGTACGTGTCGCTGGCCTAGGCAGAATAAGTTAGAAGACAGAGGGGCGGAGCTGCAGCAGGCAGGTCCGCCCATTCTCTGCGATTTGCGGATCGTGTTCATGCAATCGGGTCAAATTCAGAGACCATCGACGCGGTTACCTTGTGAGCTTTCCGCCACATGGTTGAGATAGCCATGGAACCGTAATTGGTTCCAATGGGATGGATC
>DJVD01000113.1:0-396 GCA_002440805.1 Chloroflexi bacterium UBA6265 | reverse complement strand
GCGGGTGTGCTATCCTAATTGCAGTTACAGAGCGTCTGATCTGTGACCCGCGCGTGCGTGCCCGGGTCTCTTTTTGGGCCTTCACACATGCCGCATTCCACCCACCCGGGAGCCCATTTCATTCATGACCACCGCCGATATCAAACGCCGACCCGACCTTCGCAACGTCGCGATTATTGCCCACGTCGATCATGGTAAGACCACATTGGTAGATGGCCTGTTGAAGCAGAGCCACATCTTCCGCGATCCCGATGCCGCTGGCGACCTGATCATGGACAGCAACGATCTCGAGCGCGAGCGCGGCATCACAATCCTTTCCAAGAACACCGCTATCCGCTACGGCGATGTCAAGATCAACGTCATCGATACGCCTGGTCACGCCGATTTCGGTGGTGA
>DJVD01000215.1 GCA_002440805.1 Chloroflexi bacterium UBA6265 | reverse complement strand
ACGGATGGAGATGTGGAGGCAACCATCTCGGCCGCCGGTGAGGTGTTTGCGACGCTGTAACAACGAAATCCTGATTGCGGGGGCGGATTCCCCAAGATCGCGAACGCAGGCCGAACTTTACTGGAATGGAAGATCCGTAACGGCGAAGCCGCATGTAGCCGACCGCAGGGAGGCCCATCCACAAGGAAGGGGCGGATTCGGCATTCCCGAATCCGCCCCTAAACGCTGATTTACCTGCCAGGGTCGATGTCACGACGATTGAGCGCCGCTTACCACGACCGGGAAATGATCGCTTGGGACCGGTTGAATGCGATGCGTATGCACCGTCTCCACATGTAGCGCTGGTGTGGATTCTCCATCCGGAGGACGGACAACCACCCAGTCGATGCGGTTTTCGTCCACTGCAGCCGCGACGCGGTCGTCGTCCCACACATCCCAATCCGGGAAGGTGATCAGCGGGCCACTGAAGCTCTGGGCCAGCGTCCACGCATCCTCAAATCCCAGCGCCCGCAACTGGGCCATTGGCTCTCGATGGCGACCGATATTGAAATCGCCGGTGACGATCGTTTCGACCGTCGGATCGATCAGCGTGGTGATCTCGGCGACCAGTACCGCCAATTGCGCCGGAATGCCCTCTTCCAGGTAGGTGAGATGGGTATTCACATACAGCAGCGGCGTGCCTTGGACCGTCATCCGGACCCACGTGGCAATGCGTGGCAGGTGCTCGGTGCCCATCTTGCTGCCGGCCACGGTGGGCGTATCGCTCAGCCAAAATGTCCCGTTGTCCTGCACATCAACCACGCGGCGATCGACGAACACGGCGCTATACTCGCCGCCGATAAATGGATCGCGTCCTTCGCCGTACATGTCGTAATGCTGCAATTCATCCCGCAGGTAGGCGAGCTGGTACTCGAACCCCTCTTGCGTACCGAGAATGGTGGGCTGCGCCTGGCGGATCGTCTCCACCAGGGCGCCCTTTCGTTTCTCCCAATGCGGGATATCACTGCCATTCTTCAGGTTGTAAGTCATGACGCGAACGTTGGGATGGGCGAAGATCGATGGCATTTAGCCGCGCACCTTGCCGACGCAAATCGTCCACGGCATCGAGCCGGTGATCTGCACCACATCGAGTTCTGTGCTGACGAAATCGCGGAACTCGTTGCGGCCCCAGAAATTGCGATGATCGGGATCGCTGCCCTTCGGCGTCTGGTCCAGGTTCTTGCCGCGCGCGGCATTGGCCAGACAGAAGAAGGGTTCGTGCGGCACGCTCAGCACGACGTATTTGCTGGCAACGCGGGCCATCTCGGCCAGAGCCTTGTGTGGTTCATGCAGGTGCTCCATGACCTCGAAGGCAACGGCGACATCGAATGCGTTATCGGGCTGGTCAATCTCATAGATGCTGCCGGCGGTAAAATGCGCACGAGGATTGCGCAACCGGGCGAGCTCCACGCTATCAGGAAGCACATCGAACCCGGTGATCTGCAAGGCCGGCATTTCGCTGAGGAAGATCTCGGAGACAAAGCCCTCGCCGCAGCCACAGTCAAGCAATGTGGTCGGCTCCAGGCCCTTCACGATTTCTGTGACCTTGGTATGGAAGCGGTCAATCAGCGCCCGCTGCAGGGCACTGCTGCTGGTGTGCTTGCGATAATTGCTGGTATCCACAGATTGTCGCGGTTCGTATGTAAATGTTTCCGAAATACTCATGTAGTGAGGCTCCCTTTATCCAATTGATTCTGGTTGCGGCAAGTTGGGGTGACCGGCGCTACGCTTGGCCAGCCAAAGACGGGTGATTCCATACAAGATGGGGATCGCGAGAAAAAGAGCCATGCGGTAGAGCACGGCGGCTGCTACCACTTCGGCACCAGGTGCTCCGGCCAACCGCGCTACCACATACATCATGGCTTCGCGAACAACAGCGCCACCAGGGATCGGGCTCAACATACCGATCAACATCGGTAGCGACGTCAGGCCGAGAATGAACAGGAACGACGGTTCCACGCCCATCGCATGCACAAGCAATGCAAGCACAATGCCCTGGGTGATCCAGTAGGCGAGGGTGTAGAGGAATGCCTGCAGGGCAATCACCGGTCGATCCAGCGGTGAACGGGCGATACGGTGAACAAAGTGAACAGCGCGGCGACGTTGTTCAGCCTTGCGGAAGAAAATCAGCACCAACACCGCCAACACGGCGAGGCCAGTTAGCCCGAAATTTGTGTAGCGAGCCGCGTTATCACCCAATTCTTTGGTAACAGCCGATGTTGATCCGCGTGAGGTTGCCATCCAGATGATGGAGCCAATCCCCAACACAATCACATCCATGCCGATTTCCCATAGCGCGACTACGCCAGTGGAATGTTTGTCCATGCCCAGCGCACGCTTGGTCAGCGCCGCCCTGCTGGGTACGGCCAACCCGACGGGAGCGGCATAGTTGATTACAACGGAGGTGAAGAACGATTCGGCTGCCCGGGGTAGATCACTCCAGCCCTGGGCCATGCGCACGAGCTCGTGCCAGCGCAGCGCCAGTAGCCACAAACTCACCAGGTACACGGGGGCGGCGATCAACATGGTGCCTGTGTCGGCACGCTTCACCACCTCCCACAACTCTGCCAGTGATCCCTGCCACCACAGCAGCACACTGGCCAAAACTGCACCCACCAGGAAAATGACCGGTGTCGGAATCCGCATCAGTTTGCGCATTCCCTTCTTGGCAGAGGTTGTGGGCGAGTCGCTCACGGGGTCTTTCCGGTTTCCACCTGAGTAAGGGTTGGGCGGGTGCCCAATCCGGCGGTTTCGCGTAACGGCAACAGCTTGTCAGGTTGCGGAGCGTTGTTGCCGAAGCTGAGGTATTCGCCCAGCAGGCCAAGGCCAAAAAACTGGGTACCAATCATGATCATCAGCACGGCCAGCATCAGCAGCGGTCGGCCTCCGATTGACTCCTCATTAACGAATTTTTCCACTGCCAGCCATGCTCCCAGCAGTCCGCCGAACAGCATAAACAGGATACCCGGCAAGCCGAAGAGGTGCATCGGTCGCTGGCGGTAACGGGTGATGAAAATGACGGTTAGCAGGTCGAGGAAGCCCTTGGTGAGGCGACTCCAACCATATTTGCTGGTGCCCCACTTGCGGGCATGATGTTCCACCGCCAGTTCCGCGATTTTAAATCCCTCGGCATGGGCCAGCACCGGCGTGAACCGGTGGAGCTCGCCGTAGAGGCGAATGCTCTGCGTTACCTCGCGGCGATAGGCTTTGAAGCCGCAGTTGAAATCGTGCAGTTGCACCCCGGTGGATTTGCGTACCGTCCAATTGAAGATCTTGCTCGGGAATGTCTTGCCGAGCGGATCTTGCCGACGTTGCTTCCAACCGGAAACAAGATCGTTGCCCTCGTACAGCTTTTCCAGGAAACGGCTGATTTCTGAGGGATCGTCCTGCAAATCGCCATCCATGGTGATGATCACATCACCGCGGGCAGCGGCGAACCCGTGACTGAGTCCCTGGGCCTTGCCGAAATTGCGGCGATGGCGGAGACCAATCACCCGGGGATCGGTGGCATTGAGTTCCTGGATGATTTCCCAACTGCGGTCGCGTGAGCCGTCGTCCACTATCAGGATCTCGAACGGCAATCCGATCGATTCCATTTCCGGCAGCAAGGAGTTGTACAGGTCGTGGAGGTTGCCTTCTTCGTTCATGACCGGCACAAGCACGGTGATCGAACTGAGCGGCTCGGGATGGATATCCGAGATCAGGCGCGGCACGGTGGCGATGGATACGGGCTGGTTCGCCCGAAGGACTGTTTCGTTGGCGACGTGCACGGCGGCGTTATCTCCAGCAGATGTGCGTGCGCAGGAAGAATTCATCCTGCCCCGGGCCTGACTATACGTCTGTTGGAGGGTTGTGCGCAAATATTAGTCGGGGGGAGTACCCGATGGAATGTCGCTGTTTCGGAGCTTGTTGGGCGCGACGGTCAGTTCTTCGGTGCCGTCGTTTCGGGCTACGTAAATTTGGTCATAGGCACCCACCGCTTCCGGGAAGGAGACCGTTTGCATCACACTGCCCGACTGGGCAACATCGAGCTCGCCAACCATGGTTTTTACACCATCGCGATTCACGCACCACACCTCGTGCTTTTGGGTTGGATCGAGATTCCAGGCAATTACCATGCCGTCTTTCTGCTCGGGATCGGCGCCGATATGGCCGCCCGTGCCCTCACTGCTCGATTCCATCGCCAGCACGCGAATCTGCCCCTGTGGCAGCGATCCGTCGGATGTGCCGATTGGCAGCAGGTTCCACGCAGCAATCGCCACCAAGGCGATGCTGAGGGCGGCAAAGACGCTCCCCATCGTCCATAGCGGACGGCGACCAGGGGCGGGTCTTGACTGAGGCCGGGTGCGCGGGACACCTGCTGCTGGTTGGGAGCGTATTGGTTGATCGCGCTCGGCCTGCATCCGGGCCAGCAATGATTGCCTCGCCCCAGAACGCGGGCCCACCTGATCCACGGCATGTGGCAGCAGGTTTACCGTTGCATCCAGTTCGTGCAGCTCGGTGCGGCAAACATTGCAATCGGCAAGGTGGTGCTCAATGCGGGGTCGGTCTTCCGGCTCCAGGATACCCAGCGCTGCCTCGGTAAGGTGCTCCATGCAGAACAGGCAATCGTCCTGCATCGATTGGTTGTGTGGGGCTGTGTGGTTCATGCGTGGTCCAATGCCTCTATATCAACCGCATCCTGAAGTTTCCGCAAACCCAATCGCATCCGGGTCTTGATTGTTCCCAGTGGAACATCAAGCGTTTCGGAAATCTCGCGCTGGGTGAGGCCATTGAAATAGCCCATTTCCAGCACCAACCGTTGGTTCTCTGGCAGTTCGGCCAGTGCCGCTCGCACCATCCGTTGCCGATCGGCCAATATCGCCTGTGTTTCCACTGACGGGGCGGTATCGTGCAACGTTCCCAGCAATACATCGGGTTCGGCGGATTCCGCCTTGCGGGGACGACGTTGCTGCTTGCGAAGTTCGTCGATCGCCATGTTGTGCGTAATGCTCAGCAGCCAGCTAATCAGGCTGCCACGCGTATCGGAGAACCGGCTGCTTCTTCGCCACGCGCGCAGGAAAACTTCCTGAAGCAGTTCTTCCGCGTGTTCCCTGTCTCCCAACATGCGATACGCAAACGAATACACAGGCCGGTTATACCGGTCGTACAACAGCTCCATGGCAGCAGTGTTACCCGCTGCCATGTGGGCCATCAGATCGGCGTCCGTTGAGTCAATAGAAATGGACGTGGTGGGCTGAATGCTGTTCTGAGTCACACGATCCAAATCACGGTGCATCGGGTTGGAACCGATCTACCTGTGCATACGGTCGGATGGCGGGAATGGATGTATAGACGGTTCACGCCGATCCCCAGGGCCAGTTGGCGTGAAGTTCGCCGAACCAACGAACGATATCACGGTCATCGCCCACGAGGAACGAACTCACGAGCTGATGCTGGCCATCGAGGTCGATATCGGTATCGGCGAAATCGGAGCGGATGTGGCCGCCACGACTCTCTTCCCGATCGAGCGCCGCCAGCGTTACCAGCTTGCTGGCCAACCGCATATTGCGGCTGATCAGCGCCTCGCGATCGATCACCAGCGGAATATCGACCGATGCGTTGATGAACTCCAGCGCCTGCAGCATTCCTTCGCGTTCACGTAATACGCCCACCAGTTGGGTCATGCGACGGCGAATATCCTTGCGCGATTGCGTGGTGTCCGGCACCGGCTGGGGAACAAGATCCATTGCCTTTTCGGGGATCCCTGCTGGTGGCAGGCCGGCATTCTCCAACGCATCCGACGCGTTGATGCCGAACACCAGCCCTTCCAGCAGGCTGTTACTTGCCAGCCGATTGGCGCCATGTACACCAGTGCAGGCAACCTCGCCGATGGCGAGCAGGCCGGATTTTGATGTTCGCCCCTGCGAATCGGCAACGATGCCACCCATGTAGTAGTGGGCGGCTGGCGCGACGGGGATCAGCTCGGTGGACATTGAGACCCCGGCATCGGCCAGCATCTTCTCGATGGTGGGGAATCGATGGCGAATCAGGGCGGCATCCAGATGGCGCACATCGAGGAACACCTGATTGTTCGGAATCAGCGTGAGTTGTCGCTGAATTGCGCCCGCCACCACATTGCGCGGGGCGAGTTCCGCACGCGGATCGAGGTCCAGCATGAACCGTTCACCAGCGGAGTTCACGAGGTATGCACCCTCACCACGCACCGCTTCCGAGATCAGGAACGGCGTGATGCCTTCCTTTCGTAAT
>DJVD01000206.1:1423-4087 GCA_002440805.1 Chloroflexi bacterium UBA6265 | reverse complement strand
CGGGTGAAACCGCTTCTGATACCATCCTTTCATGAGCACTCCTGGCAAAAAACCGATGCGACGTGAATACACCGAAAGCGAACAAGGCGAGAGCCTGATTGGCCGTCGAGCCCGGGCGTTTGCCGATCGTTCCCGCGATCCTGGCGACGCTACGACCTGGGCAGTGGTGCTTGGTGCCGTGATCAGCACACTGCTGATGTTCTGCTTTGCGGCCGGGGATCATCCCCGGTTGGCGCTGGCGTCGGTCGCCATCACAGTGGTATGGATCTTTGTGGTCAGCCGTTATGGTCGGGTAAATGTGGCCGCTGTTCTTTGGGGAGCAGCCACCACCGATGCCTCAACGCCGCCCGAGCACCTGGTTGTGTTCCGCGCTACCGCCGCGGTGGCTGCCGTTTCCCTGCTGGCCGTCATTGTGGATGCAGCCACCGGCTGGAGTTTTCGTTGGTATAGCCTGGCGCTGCTTGCCGCCATCATCGCCTTCGTGGGCGTGAGCTACCGCACCTGGATCTCTCCCGCGCGATAAGTACCGGCTTACCTGCCTCACCGGGTACCATGAAACCACGACTCTCACCGGGCGACACCCGGGTAAGAAAGGTGACACCATGGCTCAGCTTGGTCGACGTTTCCTCCCTTTAGCCTTCGCATTGCTCCTCATGATTACAGGGGCGTGGTCACCAGCAACGTTTGCGCAGGATGAACCAGTTGGGTTCGATATCGGCTTCGAAGCGGTGGCAGAGGGGTTCGATCAGCCAGTGGGCATCACCCACGCGGGCGATGGTTCGGGCGTGCTCTATGTGGTGGAGAAGCCCGGCACCATCCACAGGTTGGCAGATTCGGAGCGGGTAGAGGAACCGTTCCTCGATATCACCGATCGCGTCGGTTCTGGCGGCTATGAGCAGGGATTGCTCGGGTTGGCGTTCCCGCTCGATTACGAAACGTCCCGCGTCTTCTACGTGAACTACACCGACCTGAATGGCAACACGGTGGTCAGCCGTTTCACCACTGCCGATAACGATGTGGCCGATGCCGCCAGCGAGCAGGTGATCATCACCCAGGAACAGCCATATCCCAATCACAACGGCGGCCAGTTGCAGTTCGGCCCCGATGGCTATCTCTACATCGGCCTTGGGGATGGCGGCTCCGGTGGCGATCCTCAGGGCAACGCCCAGCGAGTGGATACGTGGCTCGGCAAAATCCTCCGGATCGAAGTCGATCCTGCGATGGTGCCTCCCGGGCAGGCGTACGCCATCCCCGAGGATAATCCGTTCGTGAGCCAGGCGGGCGCGCTGCCCGAGATCTTTGCCTATGGTTTGCGCAATCCGTGGCGGTTTAGCTTCGATGCGGAAACGGGCGACATGCTCATTGCCGATGTCGGCCAGAACCAGGTTGAGGAGATCAACTTGTTGCCGATTAATGCCGATGTGGCGTTTAACTTCGGCTGGAACCCGATGGAGGGTTCAACCTGCTACCTGAACCCGAACTGCGATGCATCGCTGTTCACCTTGCCGATCATGGAATACACCCACGATGAGGGCGGCTGCTCGGTGACGGGCGGAGAAATGTATTATGGGGAGAACTTGCCTGATATTTACGGCACCTACATCTTTGGCGATTTCTGCTCCGGCTTCGTGTGGCAGGGCGTGAAAAACGACGATGGTTCGTGGACGATGAGCAATCCCGTGGAAAGCGGGCTTGCCATTTCCTCGTTTGGCGTTGATGAACAAGGTGAGATTTACGTACTCGATATCAACAGTGGCATCGTGTACCGACTGGAGGCCCAGATATGATTCGGATTCGTTTGGCGAGTGCAGATGACGTTCCCAAGGTGGCACCTCTGGAGAAGGCCGCTGCCGAACTTTTCCGCTCAATTGGCATGGATGCGGTCGCCGACGATCCCCCGATTGCTGAATCGATCCTGTTGCAGGCGGTGGAGGAGAATCGGCTTTGGGTGGCCGTTGAATATGGCGTGCTCAAAGCCTACCTGCTGGGGGATTTCCTGCCAAACAGCCTGCACATCGATCAGGTAACGGTACATCCGGACGCCGCCCATCGCGGCCTGGGTGCCCTGATGATCGAATCTGTCTCCGCCGATCCCCGCTCGAAAGCACGGGGGCTACTCACGCTAACTTCCTTCGCCGATGTACCGTGGAATGGGCCGTACTACGAACGGATCGGATTCCTCAATATCGCCGAATCAGAATGGCCGGAGGGTGTTGCGGAGAAAGTGGCGGCCGATCGCAAACACGGCTTCGATGCGTGGCCGCGATTGGTGATGCAGCGCGTTATCTCTGAACCGAAAGCCTGGCCGCCGGATGGGACACCGGTAGAAATGTAGGTCGTCACGGCGACAGGCAAGGCGCCCCTTGGGTGGCATTGAACTGGCTGGGGTTCAATGCCGGGGCGCCTCGCACAGAGGAGGGGAAGGGAGCATGGGAATCGAACTATTGTGGGGAACAAAGCTCGATACTCCCTTATGTAGAGTATAACGCACGAGGCTATTAGTGGATACACCACGGATTCGAACGTTACAGTCTCTACCTTTCATAACGCGTGAGAACGGAAAAGGTGTCGCAACCAGGTGAAATTGCCTCGCTGATCGCGTTATAAGGGCGCAAGTTGCGTTCCCATCCACCTCGTTGCAGGATAGAACACGGTTATCAATGC
>DJVD01000206.1:0-1382 GCA_002440805.1 Chloroflexi bacterium UBA6265 | reverse complement strand
GATATCGTTGATATCCTCCAGGCCCACGCTTAACCGGACGAAGTCTGGCGTGACGCCGGTGCTGGCCTGCTCTTCCTCGGTCAGCTGGGAGTGGGTGGTGGTAGCCGGGTGAATGATCAGACTCTTGGCGTCGCCCAGGTTGGCGAGGTGGCTGAACAGTTTCACGCTCTCCACCACCTTCTTGCCGGCGTCTGCTCCGCCCTCCACCCCAAACCCGAGAATGGCTCCAAACTGCCCCTTGTCAAAATACTTGCTCGCAATGGCATAGTCGGCGTGGTCGTGCAGTCCCGGGTAGTTCACCCAGGTCACTTTCGGGTGCTGCCGCAGGTGCTCGGCCACAGCCAGGGCGTTGGCGCTGTGCTTCTCCATGCGCAGGCCCAGCGTTTCTGCGCCCTGCAAAATCTGCCAGCTGTTAAACGGGCTGATTGCCGGGCCGATATCGCGCAACAACTGCGTGCGCACCTTGATGATGAAGGCGATGGCGCCAAACGTATTCGCGAAGCTGAGGCCATGGTAGCTGGGATCGGGATCGACGAAGTCCTCCTTGAAGCGCGGATTATTGCCCCAATCGAACTTACCCGCATCCACAATCACGCCGCCCATGCTGGTGCCGTGACCACCGATGAATTTGGTGAGCGAGTGGATAACGATATCGCAGCCGTGCTCGATCGGTCGCACCAGCGACGGGCTGGCGGAGGTGTTGTCCAGCACCAGCGGTACGCCAGCGGCATGCGCTACTTCCGCGACTGCGGCGATATCCAGCGTGCGCAAATCGGGATTACCAATGGTCTCGCTGTACACCGCACGGGTCTTGTCCGTAATCGCGGCGGCAATCGCTTCCGGGTTGGCATCCACAAACTTCACGGTTACACCGAACCGGGGGAAGACGTAATGCAGCAGGTTGTAGGTGCCGCCATAGAGGCTGGTTGTGGAGACGATCTCGTCGCCGACCTTGGCCAGCGTGAGCAGCGCCAGGCTGATGGCGGATTGGCCACTCGCCAGGGCCAGGGCTGCCACGCCGCCTTCCAGGGCCGCGATCCGCTGCTCCAGCACATCGGTGGTGGGGTTCATCAACCGGGTGTAGATATTGCCGAACTCTTTCAGCCCGAACAGGTTGGCGGCATGCTCGGAATCCTTGAACACATACGATGTGGTTTGGTAGAGCGGCACCGCCCGGGAGCCGGTGGTGGGATCCGGCTGGTAGCCGGCATGCAGGGCATTGGTATCAAACGCGTACGTGGGCTGATCATCAGNNNGGGATGCAACACATGATTGAATCCCGCGGACGGTAGTGGGTAATCATGATGTTGCTCGCTCCTGTCCTTGCTGCGCGGAAAGCTTGTGCATAAAGCTGGCGATCAGCGGGTTGAGTTGATCCCAAT
>DJVD01000279.1 GCA_002440805.1 Chloroflexi bacterium UBA6265 | reverse complement strand
CTTTATCTGTTCGTTAGCTCATTGCTAGCCCGGAATCACACCAGGGGCAGCAGGTTTGACGCACTCACCACCGGTCTGACATGTGACCTGTGGCCCGGCAATGGCATTCGCCGCAGCCTCTGCCGTGGCGCTATCCTGGGCTCCCTGAACATCCACCACGGTCACCGCGGTACCTTGGGCAAAGATGATCCGATAGCTCTCCTTCTCGGCAATGCTGCCATCGCGGCTGGTGTACCGGTATGCCACAGCCGAATCCGCACCCTCAACCGTTGCGCCGTCCACCTTCTCCTGGTCAGCCAAAGGCTTGAAGATGAGATCGGCCTGCTCCACCACCGCAGCGGCTTCCTCCGGGGTCGCGAAGGTGCTGACACCGAGTGTCACTCGCGGTACCGCGCCCTCGTCACCAAAGGCCACGGTTTGAATATAAGTACCCGTGAGGCTGGTAAGCGCAGATCCCTGTGTGCCATAGATTGCCTCGGATTCCCCCGCGCTCAAATAGCCTGCCTGGATCACAGTCGCGTTATCGGTAATGGGAACCAGCAAGCCCGGCAGGGCCAGGTCGATCGCAAACTCACCGGCCTGAACCTGCTGCACGCGCGCATCCGCCCGCTTGGCGAGATCGGTGGCAAGTTTCGAATCCGGCACCGTTTCGTCGGCCCCATCAACGGCCACGCCTGCCACGACATTGCCACGGACAAAGGTGACATCCGCTGTGCCAATCACTGTGCCGTCGAGCGATTCGTAGGTGCCGGTTGTCAGTTCGGCCTTGCCGCTGCCCACCTCGGCTGCTGCATCGGTAAGGGTTGAAGGTTCGTCGCCTTCAATCACGTCCATGCCAGCCGTGGCGGCTGCGTCGTCCTCAAATAGGTACACGTAACTGCGTATTTGCTGGCCGTTATCCAGGTTTGTGTACTGGCTAACATAGTGCGCGGTCGCACCCGGCACCTGCGTGGCGTCAGGCAACGGCAGGAATGTTTCGCCAGTAAGTGTGAACCCGGTCGGCAAATCCTCGGATGATAGCGTCATCGCGGCGGCCTGGGCCTGAACCTCGGCAGATGCAGGCACTTGCGCGGCGCCAGCCTGAAATCCACTCGCGGCAATCAAAACAGCTGTTACCACGGACAGGATGAATGTGCGATTGCGCATAGGTATCCCTTCGGTTCATGTCGATCGGAAATGACTCTCTTCCAACTATAGCGGCTTGAGTGGCTATTTGGTTTCGGTTCAGTCTGCAGGAGTCGCCTCGGGCGGATTGAGAAGCCACTCCTCAAATTGCGCTAGCAGCGCTTCGCGCTTATCCCGCCAGTAGCTCCAGTTTTCGAAAAACTGCATCCGCAGGTGCTCCGGCGAGTTCGGCAGCGCGGCAACGATGTCATCCCGCATGAGCGCCAGGGCATCGGTGTTCACCGGGCCAAATGGCTGGCGACCGCTGAAATTCGCGGTTGGCACTGCCCGGGTGGCATAGTTGATGAAGCTCATCGCGACATCGTAATTCTCCGATCCCCGCGGGCTCACCCAGGCATCAGCGCTGATCATGCCTCCGTTCCATTGGGGGTTCACCAGCGATGCGACGTCTGGCAACGTCGTGCGCACGCTCCAGGCACTGGCAAGTCCTACCTGCCCAGTACGCACCAACTCCACTGGCTGTTTGCTATCTTCGTAGAACAGTGTGGCTTCACGAATGGACTCCAGCACCGAGAATGCTCGGGCTACATCCAGGGGATAGAGTTCTGCCTTGTCAACACCGTCGGCGAGAAGCGCAAATTCCAGCGTGCCAACAGGTGAACGCCGCAGTGCGCGCGTTCCATCGTACAGGCTCAGGTCCCAGAAATCGGCCCAGGTTTGTGGGGGTGTCTCCACACTCACGGAGTACACCATGGTGGTGGAATAGAGCATTGCACCCACGCCGTGCTGCATCATGATTTCTGGATAGAGATTGTCGCCCGCAACAATATCGTAATCAATTGCGGCCAATACCCCAAGGTTGCTGAGTTCCAAGACCTGATTGCTAGGCATGAGCACAACATCCCATTCGATATTGCCGCTTTCAACCTGCGATTGCACGCCTTCTACGCCCTCGCGGTTGAGCGAAACATGCTCAACCTCCGCGCCTGAATCGGCAGCGAACGCATCGAAAAAGCAATCGGTGAGATCATCGAGAAACTCGGCCACACCAGCCGTTGCCACGCGCAGCGTTCGACCTTCCCACCGTGCCGGGTCCTGGTAACCGGGCACCGGCGAAGCCACCGGCTCCTGCGTGGGTGTCGGCATGGCCTGGGTAGGGGCAGGCGTTTCCGTAGCAATGGGCAGGGTGGGAGTATCCTCGCCGCCACAGCCGGTGAGTACCAGAGGCACGCCCCCTGCGCCCAGCAAAAACGCCCGGCGGCTGGGTCGGAACGGTATGTCCTTCATGTGACTGGCCTTAATCTTTCTGCACCACGGTACATCTGCACATATGGCTCGATTCTAAACGAAAACGGCGCGGCATCTGGTACCATTCCCTTACATTGCTGTACCTGCGCATCAACAGTTGGCCCTGCCATTTGTGTGTTTGGGATTGTGGCAGCATGTCGGTGATGGTTCCAGTGGAGGCAATACATGGACACCTACAACATTTATATGGACGAACTACCCACCGGGGAAGAGTTCGACGGCGACGAAATGGTGGAGGTGGAATTTCGCGTGGTGCCCGGGAGCGACGATGATGGCGATCCCGAGAGCAATGCGGTCATTGCGGGCCTCGATCTGGTAGATCTGATTAACCTGCGTGATTCAATTCAACAGGAAATCGATAACTATGCGCTGACGGCCCTCGAAACCGAAGCCATGCAAGAGGCATCAGCAGAAACTGCGAGTTAGCGCATACTGCTTGACGTCCCGATATTGATACCGTACTGTTTGTGGCGGAGTGCCGATTCGGCTCCCGCCACAACCGTTTTTCCGATCCACCGCTGTGCGAGCGTTGTGATCCCGCCAGGAGCCAGGGACGTTGACTGACTAGATGCACATGAGCCGCAGAACTTGCCGCTTATGATCGTGACCACCCGAGTGCCGCGCCCCGTGCGGTCGATTCACGAGAATGTGCATGCTAACAGTGTCCAATGTTTCGCTTCGATTAGGCGATCTCCTACTCTTTGAACATGTGAATTTCAGCATCGATCCCGGTGACCGCATCGGCCTGGTCGGGCCGAATGGCGCGGGCAAATCGAGCTTGCTTCAGATTCTGACCGGCGACCTGCCTCCCACCAGCGGCTCTACCTGGTTGGCGCCCGGCCAGCGCATCGGCTATTTACGTCAGGGATTCGCCGATACCCCCGATGGCACACTGGCCGATGTGCTGGATATTCCAGCGCAAGGGCTTTTTACCGCCAGCCGCAACCTGGAGAGAGCCAGCGCGCGATTCTCTGATTCATTGGCCGATATTGACCAGGTCTCGGCGCAGTTCCAGGCCGCCAGCGATCATTTCGATGCCCTGGGTGGCTACGGCCTCGTCGCTGAGATCGAAGCACTGCTCGACCAGTTCGGGCTTTCCGGGTTATCGCTGGATCGACCTGTCGTTGAGATGAGCGGAGGGCAGAAAACCCGCGCCGGGCTGGCTGCATTGCTCGCCTCTCGGCCCGATTTGCTGATCCTGGATGAACCCACCAATCACCTCGATGAATCCGCGCTCGCGTGGCTGCGGCAGTTCCTCAATGGATACGCTGGCGCTTTCATCATTGTGAGCCACGACCGAGCGTTCCTCGACGAGACCATTAACGAGGTCCTGGCAATCGATCCGGCTACGCGTTCCGTAAGGAAATACGCCGGGAACTACAGCGCATATGCAGCAGCGCGTGAACACGAGCGGAATGAGGCTGAAGCCGCATGGTATCGGCAGCAGGTGGAAGTGACCCGTATCAAGCAGGACATAAGAGCGGCAGAATCGAATGCCCGTTCCATCGAAAACAACACCATCGACTATGCCATCCGCAAGAAGGCAGCAAAAATCGCCCGGCCCGCCGTGGTACGGAAGAAGAAGCTCGAAAAGAAACTCGCGTCGGAAGATGCCGCCGTCAAACCGGAGCGCACCTGGGGATTAGCGCTGGATTTCGGCGAACCCGATGCCGGAGCTCGCGATGTTGCGGTTGCCAGCAATATTACGGTGGCCTATGGCGAACACGTGGTGCTGCGCGATGTCACGGTCACCGTTCACAATGGCGACCGCATCGCTATTACCGGAGAAAACGGCAGTGGCAAGACCACGCTGATGCGTGTGCTGGGTGGAGAACTTGCTCCGGCCCATGGTTGGATCCGACATGGACCAAATGTGAAGGTTGGGTACTTCAGTCAGGAACAGGAAACCCTGAATCCCGCGTTGACGGTCCTGGAACAGGCGGGTCAAATTGTGAGCAGAAGCGAAACTGAGTTACGCAATGAACTTCATCGCTTCCTGTTTGGAGGCGATACCGTTCATACCCTGGTGAGAGACCTGAGCTATGGCGAACGCGCCCGGTTGATGCTGGCACTCCTCGTGCTGCGGCAGACGACACTATTGCTGCTGGATGAGCCGCTCAATCATCTCGATATCGAGGCGCGGGAATCCTTCGAACAGGCGCTGTTGCAGTTCCGCGGCACGATCCTGATGGTGCTGCACGATCGCTACGCCATTGACCGTCTCGCTACCCGGGAGTGGTTGGTCACTGACGGCCACGTTATCGAGGATCCAGTGCGATCACGTGTTGAGGTGCAGGGATAAGGGCCGATTGATTCGCCCCTAGCCCAGGGCCATGTGCTTACGGTAGTACTTGGTAAACCATGCCTGCACATCGAACGGGCTCTCGCCGGCACGCGGCTTAACGGCCTTCCAATCGCCCGACGATTTGAGCTCGCGAGCGTTGACCGTATCGGCCATGTACATATCGAGGATTTGTTCGCGGATGTGGCGCACCAGGTTTTGGCTTTCCACTTCCGCGATCACTTCTACCCGTCGATCGAAGTTGCGCTCCATCGCGTCGGCGCTGCCAATAAACACCCGGGCTTCACCGTTGTTGGCGAAATAGAAAATGCGACTGTGCTCCAGGTATCGGCCCACCAAACTCCGCACCGTGATGGTTTCGCTTACACCTTTCACACCCGGCCGCAGGCAGCAGATACCGCGCACGATAAGGTCGATCTTCACGCCAGCCTGTGAAGCCGCGTAAAGTGCGCGAATTGTGTCCTGGTCAACCAATGAATTCATCTTGAGGATGATGTGGCCCTTGCCATGGATGCGGTGGGATTCCACTTCCGCAGCAATACGCTCGAGCAACTTGCTGCGCATTGCGTGCGGAGCTACCCAGAGCGTATTGAACTCGCGCTGGTCGGCATAGCCGGTGAGGACATTGAATACATCGGTAACATCATCGGCGATTGCGTTGCTGCTGGTAAAAATGCCTATGTCCTCATAGATCCTGGCGGTGCCGGCATTGTAGTTGCCGGTACCAATATGGCAGTACCGTCGCAATCCATCAGCCTCGCGTCGCACCACCATGGTCAGTTTGGAGTGGGTTTTAAGCCCGGCAAGCCCGTATGCCACATGCACACCGCGGGTTTCCAGCGTTTGGGCCCATTCGATGTTGTTTTCCTCATCGAACCGCGCCTTCAGTTCTACCAGCACGGCCACCTGGGTGTCGTCGTCTCGCGCGGCGATCAGTGCCGGAATCAGCGGAGAGTTCTTGCCCAGCCGATAGAGGGTTTGCTTGATCGCGACCACATCGGCATCGCGACTGGCCTGGCCAACGAAATCGACAACCGCGCCGAACGATTGATACGGCAGGTGCAACAGCACATCGCGCTCGCGGATTAAGTCGAAGATGTTCTTACCAGAATTGACGTACTCCTCATCCCGCCAGGGAAAGTTGGTAGCGGGCTCCACGGGCAGGTCTTTCAGATCGGGGCGGTTCAGGCTACCGAGTTGGATCAGATCTTCCAGCCCGAGCAAGCCGTCGACCACATAAACATCCTGGGGCATGGCATGAACCTGCTCTACCAGCCAGGCCCGTACGGCGTTCGGCATGGTGGTATCGACATCGATGCGCACCGTTGAACCAAAGGGGCGCTGGCTGATGGTTTCCTTCATCACTTCCAGCATGTTCAGCGATTCTTCGTCGTCCTCATCGGGCTCCACATCGCTATCGCGCAGCAAGTGGAATGGATAGCTCGCCACAACCCGGGAACCCGGGAAGAGACGCCCCATGTGCGCCGCGATCAATTCCTCCAGCAGGGTAAATCGCTGCACGCCGTGCAGTTCAGGCGGACCGGCAAGGACCGTACCCGTTTCCGCCTCAGGCACATTTGCTGGCACGGGAACGAAACGCGGCAACAGCGCCGGGACTTTCACCCGGGCAAACCGACTCTCGCCCTTGCTTTTCAGCACCACGATGAGATTGATGGAATCGTTGGAAACGTGGGGNNTCCAGGGACGTCATTTCATCGCTGGTGAGATCGGCGTAATGAACCACCTCGATCCCAACCTTGCCCAGGGCAGGGAACAGCACATCCTGTACACCCTTGACCTGGCGCGTCAACAGCTGTTGCACACGATCATGAATAGCGCGATGCACTTCTACGGGGGTGCGGCCATCGAGGCCGGGCTCAGTGATGTGCGCCACCACTTTTCTTTTCACCCCGGCGACGCGGATCATGAAGAACTCATCCAGGTTGGAGGAAAATATGGAGGCGAACTTGAGACGCTCAAGCAATGGCGTCCCCTCCTCTTCCATCTCCTGAAGCACACGGAGGTTGAAATCCAGCCAACTCAGTTCACGGTTGATAAAGAGATCGCTCGTGAGCTCAGGCAGTTCGAGAACCGGGTTTTCGGGTAGTGCTGATTCAACTGCCTTCGCCATTGTGCCTTGGCTCCTTGAAGTGATCGCGGGGATGTTGTCCATACCCGGGGGTCGTTACTTAAGGGCAATAGTAGCCGTAACTTGAATCATGCGCTTGAATCCACAGGTGACTCACGCAGATCACCAGATACGAAACAGGGAGCAGTTGTTACACTGCTCCCTTCGTTCGTTGTCGGCGAGTGATCGACTAGTCGTGTACTTCGGCTTCCGAAGGAACGACGATTCCAACTTCGTGATCTTCAACGCCAATTGGAGGACCAAAGATCGCGCGGACCTCTGGACCGTCGAGCGTTTCCTTCTCAAGAAGCGCCTTCACCAGGGCATCCAAAAGTTCGCGATGCTCCTGATTCACCTTAATCGCCTGGCGTTGAGCGTTTTCAACGATCTCGCGCACCGCCGCATCGATCTTCTGGGCAGTGGAATCAGAGTAGCTCTTGTCCTGGGTGATTTCACGACCAAGGAACACATGCTCTTCGCCCGTGCCGAGGTAAATCGGTCCCACGGCGTCGCTCATGCCCCACAGGCCAACCATGCGTTTGGCAAGGCCGGTGGCCTGCTTGAGGTCATTTTCGGCGCCAGTGGTGATTTCACCAAAGGCCACCACTTCAGCCGCTCGTCCACCCAACATGCCAACCAGGCGGCCAAGCAGGTACGTTCGGCTGTACAGGCCACGATCCTCCTCCGGCATCTGGATGGTGACACCACCAGACATGCCTCGGGGAACGATGCTCACCTTGCGCAGGGGATCCGAACCCGGAGTGAAATGCGCGGCCAGGGCGTGACCAGCCTCATGGTAGGCCACCACCTCCCTTTCCTTCGGATCAACCAGGCCCTTTCGGGCGACACCGAGGAGAATCTTGTCGAGTGCTTCCTCGAAATCGGCCGGAGTGAGTTCCTTGCGATTGTGGCGAGCCGCAGTCAGCGCCGCCTCGTTGACGAGGTTGGCCAGATCGGCGCCGGCAAAACCGGTGGTACCTCGGC
>DJVD01000229.1:5050-5198 GCA_002440805.1 Chloroflexi bacterium UBA6265 | reverse complement strand
ACCGGGTGTCAAAATTCCTTAGCCGCCACTCTCGATGTGAAACGCAAAAGCCCCGAACCAGAGGTTCGGGGCTTTGATATGCCGGGTGCTATTCGGCGGCGAGTTCGGCCTCGATGAGTGGGCGGAGGCGTTCCACCAACTCTTCCAG
>DJVD01000229.1:0-5036 GCA_002440805.1 Chloroflexi bacterium UBA6265 | reverse complement strand
TGAATCGCCCACCCAACGGAACATCGTGGTAATCGCTGGTTGCCCCGGAAGGGAATCTCCAGCCGCGTACGGGTGAGCATTGGACAGCCAATAATCGGCTCATCCATGCTCGTCGGATCGATCTTGCGCAAGCGCATGGGTTGCAACGGCGCCACGCGAGGCGCAGTGCTGCGGACAACCTCGGGCATTTCTACAAGGTCGGGCAGCGCCTTGCGTGGTTGTGCGTTGCGGCGCTTGGGTTTGGCGGCGTTGCCCGTGCGCGGGCGTTCCTCAATGTCAGGTTCGATCGTCGCGGATTCAACCTGTTGAACCTGCTCGACTACCTCCTCGGAACGGGGCCGTCGCTTACGGTTTCGTCGTCGATTTGCTCGTCGTTGTGCTCGTTCGCCATCTGCCGATGGTGTCACGGGCGAATCGGAACGTGGTCCGTCCTGCTCGTCCAATCTTGGCTCCTGTGGTGATCACCATACGGGCGATTCGTTTCGCAAGGCTGATCACCAGTGCGATATCTTCGTCAATCATCTGCATCGAAAGGCCAGCCTGCTCGAGATGCGCTTGCGCCATCTCCTCCGGCATCGATGTCAGGCATTTTCGCAGGCCAAAGAGCAGCACATAGGCATCGTCCAACTGACCCGCCACCGGGATCAAACCGGGTACAAGGTCGATCGGCGAGAGTGCATAAACGCCGCCCATGCCTAAAAGAGCTTTGCTTTTCGCCGGTACAGCGGGGTCGCCCACCAATCGTTTTGCCAGCGAAAGATATGCAGGCAGGCGCTTTGCCAGGGCAGTGAGCCGCTGCTTGTCTGTTTCGCTGATTTCTTGCGTGGTGGAATTGTCCATCTAGGACCGATCCAGGAACTGACGCGCCACAAACAGGGCGTTGGCGGGTCGTTCCGCTATGCGGCGGGTGTAGTACGGATACCAGTCCTTACCGAACGGTGTGTACACCCTCATATTGTAGCCCTTACTCCGCAGGCGCTCCTGGTCCGCAGTGCGAACACCATACAACATCTGAAATTCATAGCGATCCGGGGCAATGGTGTTCTTGCGGGCGTAATCAATCGCGTCATCAATGATGGCCATATCATGGGTGGCAATGGCGGGATAGTTCCCCTTTTGCATCAACATACGCATCAACTGGCGGAATACTTCATCGTTTTCCTTGCTGCCCATTGCCACGGAATCCGGCTCGGCGTAGGCACCTTTCACCAGACGCACGCGAGCATTGCGGTCGATCATCTCCACCACATCCTGGCCGGTGCGATACAGCATGGTTTGCAGCACGATGCCGACATGATCGCCGTATTCATCGTGAACCTGGCGGAAAATATCGAGGGTGCGCTCGGTGTAATCGGAGCCTTCCATATCGACGCGGACGAAACCGTCTACATCGCGGGCGACATCAAGGATGCGCTTGAGGTTGGCCATCGCCAGTTCATCACCCAAATCCATGCCGAGCATGGTGAGTTTCAGGGAAACGTTGGGTTCAATTTCGGCGGCGCGGGCCTGTCGCAGCACATCTGCATAGCTGATCACAGCTTCGGCGGCGGCCGCTTCCGAGTTCACGTTTTCGCCAAGAAGGTCGAGGGTGACTGTAATCCCTTGCTCCTTGAACTTCATCGCAACCGCGATCGCCTCTTCAGCGGTGTCGCCCGCAACGAACCGGCTGACCAGCGAACGGGCACGGCTGTTGGTTTCAAAGACCTTGCGAACGCGGGGAAGATCAGCCACACCCAGGATCGCTTTGCGAGACAGGTTCATTTCATTACTCCATCGTAACAACTACGCGAGCGGGCGCTCTGCAAGCCAGTCGAGCACGGCAGCAGCCGTCCACGATTGCCGATCCGAGCCCAACCCTTCACCAGTTAGCGGATTCATGTACTCATAGAAACCGGATTCCTCGATTTGCTGCACCGCGTTTTGACGGAGCCGATTGGCAATGTCGAACTCGCCAATACGGTCCCACGCATACCATGTCAGCCAGTTCATTACCGGCCATACCGGACCACGCCAGTAGCGGGTGGGATTGAATTCGTCAGCCCCCACACTCGTACTCGGTGGAAGCGGCCAGCGCAGATCGGCGGCGCCAACGAACAGGTCGCTATGCCAGAGGTTCTTCATCGCCTCACGCACGCCGGGGTTCAGCTGTCCAGCAAAGATCGGCGAGAGCAACGCGATGGTATCCACGTCGATGGCCTCCCCAGAAATGAGGTCGGTATCGAGGCAGCGCCCGGTATCGGCATGCCAGCTTGCCGCGAGGCCGCGACGACCACGCTGGATCCACTCCTCAATCACATCGAGGTCTTCCAGGTCGGCTTCTGCCAGGGTGGCGATCCGCATCAGGCTTTCATTGGCATTCACCAGCAGGGCGCTGAAAAACACATCCTTCACCCGGAAAGGAAGTTTGTCGTACATCGCTTCCACGCGGTAACTTCCGCGCTTGAGCACCTCTACAATCCAGAGGAAACGATCGTAATCGGCGTTGGTGGGGCGCTGGGTGGGATCGGCAACGTGATCAAGATCACGGCGGCTATACGGAGGCAGGTCATCGGCGGGCACCTCAATACGTGCGAGGGCTGCGTCCCAACGCGGGCTGTTATCCATGCCGCTTTCCCACGGATGAACGATGGTGACAAGGCCGCTGTTCTCGGGATCGCGAGCCGCATGCAGGTAGCGATGCCACTCCCTTAATGGCGTGTAGAACTCTCTCGCGATCTCACGGGCCCGGCTGTTGCCTGCCCTGTCGCATATCTGGCGCACGGCAATGGCATGCACCGGTGGCTGCACAATGCCACTGGTGTGCACATCACGCGGGGCATCGGGAGATACCAGTTGCGCGGCCCAACGATCGGCATCCGGGAAGTAGGCGTGCCGTTCCACGTCCGGGTTGTACTGAATCTGCGGAATCATGCCATTACGCCACTGCCCGCGCAGCAGGTGGCGAATTTCGGCCACGGCGCGATCGAGATGAACGTGAGCGACGCCGATCGAGATCAGGGCGGCATCCCAACTCCACTGATGTGGATACAGGGATGGGGCAGCCTTGATCAGGCTACCGGTATCGTTGGCGCGAAGGATATCGGCGGCGCGGCTGGCAAGTGGATTGGCAGGATCAAACGGCATAAGCCGGGGCTCCGATGGGTGTACAGTGTTCGCGTGGTATATGCACACCACTTTGTGAAAGAATACCGCGAATGTCATTGTTAATGTGATCACTGTCCCATGCCGGAGCGATGAGCGTTGTGACCAAATACCAGCATCCGCCCGCATATATCCGCGATTCGCTGTATAACCTCGTGCCGCTTTCGACCGAGGTCTTGGCGATTTTGCAGCAGCCGGCATTCCTGCGCCTGGACGGTATTCAGCAACTGGGGTTTGCCAGCCGCGTGTGGCCGGGAGCCAAACATACCCGTTACGAGCATTCAATAGGGGTCATGCACCTTACCGAGCGCGCAATCACCCACCTTCGTGCGCTGCCGGACGGCGCGTTTATCACCGATACCGATGCCCGCGTTACCGTGGCCGCCGCATTGCTGCACGACATCGGCCATTACCCGTTCAGCCACGCAATCGAGGAACTGGGATCGCCAGTACGTTCGCACGAGGATGTCGGCAACAGCATTGTGCTCTCCGAGGAGATCTCGCCCGTGCTCCGGGATGTTTGGGGTGTGGACCCCCGCCGCGTGGCTGCCATGATCCATGGCGATATCATGCACCTTACTGACGCCGACCGAGTGCTACGGGGATTGCTCAGCGGTACGCTGGATATGGACAAGCTCGATTATCTCCCCCGCGATGCCCGTGCCTGCAGCGTGCCCTATGGCGGCGTTGATAGCGATCGCCTGATCGCGGCGCTGACGATTGTCCAGATCCCTACTGGCGAACGCCGGATTGGCATCGGCAGCAAGGGCATTAGCCCGCTGCATTCCCTGATCAATGCCCGTCAGGAGATGTTCGATAACGTGTACTGGCATCACACCAATCGTGCCTGCATGGTGATGCTGCTACGCGCGGTGCAGGAGGCATTGTTGGCCGGTATGATAACGGCCGACTCATTGACCAATCTTCACGATGCCTCGCTGCTGGCGATGCTGCAGGCACCAGATATGCCTGCGGAAACGCGATCGCTGGCTGATGCGCTGGCATTTCGCCGCATTCATAAGCGCGGGGTGGAGATTAGCGCCCGCGCCACCGATCTGTACGACCGGCTGGCGCAACTCTGGTATGATCCGGCCGCGCGCCGGGCCGTTGAGCGCCGGATGGTCGAACACTTACGAGATCTCACCAGTAGTGATGTGAGCGACACCGCTATCCTGCTCGACATCCCCAAGCCGGAAAAATGGAAGACGGATGTGTGGGTCCGGTTCGAGCGTCCGCCCGTCGGCATGCAGCCGCTCATGCATTGGCAGGATGTGGTCGGCGTGGACGATAGCGATTTGAAACGCTATGAGGAACACCGTCGCCTGATCCGGCTGGTAGCTGATGAATCGATTGTTGGGCAGGTTCGCACACACTGGGAGCAACTGCTGATCCCGGCGCTGGGCGGCATGCACGTGGAGAACGACCATGAGTGAGCATCACGACCAACCCGCTGAAGAGATCGATGCCGACACGAGTGGCCACCTGGCTACTGCGCTATTCGCAGGCGTGATCGTGATTCTCCTGCTGGTGATCTACGGCCTGGCCATGGCCGCCTAGATGCACCGTCGCTAATCCCAACACGTGGTCCGGATGTCGGCTGGCGTGTATGCCAGGTCAGTCCTCATTTGCCGACCACAAGAAGCTTCCCACGTGTTGACAACTGAGTTATGTGCCGCTAGGTTATGTCTAGACTCTGTTGCATATCAGGCAATTCCGTAGAGCGCCATGCCTGCGATCAACCCCATTCTTCACGATGTTGTGAACGAAATTCAGCCGCGCCAACTGGTTGCGTTATTCGCTGGCCGGCTTCACCTGACGGGGTCGAGGCTCGCTGTCCGCGGACGACCTGATAGCACCAGTACCTATTCAACCCGTCGTCTGACATCCGGAGAAAC
>DJVD01000233.1 GCA_002440805.1 Chloroflexi bacterium UBA6265 | reverse complement strand
GAATGGCGTGACGGATGTTGCGCTCACCCTGTTGGATGTACTGGATACGTTCGATTCCGTCAGCATTTGCACCGGTTACGAGGTGCCAGGCGACAGCCTCACCCATGTTCCGGCCCAGCTCGATCGTCTCACCAATGCCACACCGGTATGGGAGCAACTGGACGGCTGGAATATCGATACAACCGCCATGCGCGCCTTCGACGAACTGCCAGCCGAGGCGTTGGCCTATATCGCCAGGATCGAATCGCAGATTGGCGCGCCTGTCAGCTACGTGGGCGTGGGTCCAGGCCGCGAGCAATTGATACCGCGCTAGAAGTGCTCATGGCGCGGTTCGCGCATCATCAGCGAACGCACCGCATCTACCGGTGATTTTTCGCTAAACAACACCGCATACATCTGCTCGGCGATCGGCATTTCTATGCCTGCTCGCCGGGCCATGTCGATGGCCGCGCGGGTTGTGTCCACACCCTCCGCAATTTCAGACATACCCGCCAATACATCGGCAAGTGATTTCCCCGATGCCAACCCGACGCCCACCTGGTGATTGCGGGAGAGATCGCTGGAGCAGGTGCAGATAAGGTCGCCAATGCCGCTCAGTCCGGCGAATGTTAGCGGATCAGCGCCGAGGCTCACCCCGAGCCGGGCGATTTCTGCGATACCACGGGTCATGAAGGCAGCCTTGGCATTGTCTCCGGCCTGCAGCCCATCCCCGATGCCGGCTCCGATAGCGATCACATTCTTGAGTGCACCACCGATCTGCACACCAACCAGGTCCGTTGACGTGTAAACACGCAAGGACTCTCCCATCAGCAGCGACTGCACGCGCTCTGCGGCCGTCAGGTTGCTACTGGCGATAACAGTGGTGGCAGGTTTGCCCAGTGCCACCTCCATGGCCAGGTTGGGCCCAGATAGGGCACAGAGCGGCGTATCGCTGTGCGCGCCGATGACATCCTCAAGGATTTGGGTCGGCAACAGTGACGTGCCGATTTCAATTCCCTTGGCTGCCACCACCACGATCTTGCCTCTCAGCAATGAGGCGATCGGCTGCACGGCCACCCGTAACTTCTGGGTGGGAAGCACCAGCAGAACAACCTCAGCCGCGTTGATCGCCGTATCCTGATCCTGGCTGAGCGTGATGGTTGGCGGAAAATCGATGCCGGGAAGTGACTTCGGGTGGCGATGGCGATCGCGCAAACTGGTGAACACCTCGGTGTTGCGCACTACCAGGGTCGTGTCTGTTCCGGCTCGATCGGCGACCATGGCCAACGTGGTACCCCACGCGCCAGATCCGATGACCGCAACTGTGCCAGGTACTGGGTTCATTGACGCGCTCCCGTGCCGATCCGTAGACTGCATCTATCAGCCATTATGGCATTCGCGCAAAAGAGAGGATTCTCGCATGGATTTCACCCTTCCGATGGATAGCATGGCAATCCGGGAACTGTTGCCACATCGATATCCATTCCTGCTGGTCGATCGCATCATCGAACTCGAGCCGGGCGTGAAATCCGTGGGGATCAAGAACGTCACCGCCAATGAGCCGTTCTTCCAGGGCCATTTCCCGGAATATCCCGTTATGCCGGGGGTGCTGATCGTGGAAGCGATGGCCCAAACCGGCGGTGTGGCACTGATGGTTATGGATGAATTTAAGAACAAGCTGGCGATGTTTGCCGGCATCGACAAAGTGCGATTCAAGCGACAGGTGAAGCCGGGCGACCAGCTGTTGATGACCGTTGAACTCGGGCAGTTCCGTCGTGGCATTGGCGTCTGCACCGCCACCGCCACCGTCGATGGAGAACTTGCCTGCAAGGGCGAGTTAATGTTTGCGCTGGTGCCCAGTCCGATGGCGAAATAGCGCGTGGGAAAGAAACGACCTGTCATCGGCATTGATGCCAGTCGCGCGGTGGGACGCATTCGCACCGGCACCGAAAACTACTCGGCACAAATCATTCGCGGACTGGTTAGCCAGCCCCTGGATGGGGACTGGCGCATCTATTTCAACGGCCATGCCGACGATCTTGACTTACCCGAGGTTCCAAACATTGAGCGCCGCAACATTCCGGCACCCCGGTTGTGGACGCATGTGCGGTTGTCGCGTGAACTCATGTTGCACCGGGTGAGCGGCCTTTTCGTGCCGGCGCATGTCGTGCCGCTCTATCATCCTCCCGCCGTGGTCACAATTCACGATCTCGGTTACCTGCATTGGCCGGAGACACATCCAAAAAACCAGGTGAGGATGCTGGATATGACCACTCGATGGAGTGCCCGGGCCGCCCGGCACATCATCGTGCCCAGCCAGCAGACGGCCAATGACCTGGTTGGGGCCTATCACGTGAGTGCCGACAAGATCACGGTTGTGCATCATGGCATCGATCCGGCCATGAAGACCCAACCAGATCACAGCGACACCACGCTGCGCGAGCGCTACAACCTTCCGGGACGTTTTGTGCTCGCCGTAGGCACGATGCAGCCGCGCAAAAACCTCGGTACATTGGCCGTTGCCATGGCACTGCTCACAACTGAGCCCGAGGTTCACCTGGTGATTGCCGGGCGCAAGGGATGGATGCACGACCAGGTTGAGAAAGATCTGGCAGCCGCCAACCTTGGAGATCGCCTGCACATCCTCGATTACATCCCGTCAGTGGACCTGCCGGCGCTCTATCGCGCGGCAGAAATCTTCGTGCAGCCGTCACGCTTCGAGGGTTTCGGCATGCCGATCCTGGAAGCGATGGCCTGTGGCACCCCTGTTATTGCTGCCCGGGGAAGTTCGCTGGACGAGATTGGAGGCGACGCAGCGCTCCGTTTCAATGCCGACGATGCCACCGAACTTGCTTTTCATATCACCTCCCTTTTGGCCGACCCAGCGAAAAAACTCGCCGCAGCTGCGGCAGGCACGGCGTGGTCTCAGGTGTTCAACTGGGAACAAGCCGTCCGAAAAACACGTATAGTGCTAGAAGAATCACTCTTAAGTTGACTCGCGGCCGCGAGCCGAAAACGTGAAGGAGCATGGTGTGCACTCTCGTGGCAAAACGGTAGGCATGATCCTTGTCGCTGTCGGGATCATTCTCGGTATCGCCCTGGGTTTGTGGCTGTACTTTGGCGTCCAGGAGGACAGGCTTGAGGCCTCAGGGGCGGCGTTTGGTGGCGCGATATTTGCGGGTGTGCTGGTGTTACCGCTCGTTGGTGCCGGCATCTACCTGCTGAAAAAAGGCTCGGATGAAGAACGGGATCTGGCCCGCGTCCGCGAGCAGCGCAAACTCCTCGATATGGTGAAGACCCGTGGACAGGTAGCGATTTCCGATCTCGTGCTGGAGCTTCATGCCAACACTGACAAAGTTCGAAACGACATTTACGACCTGGTTGGCCGCGGCCTGTTTTCGGGCTATGTCGACTGGGACAAAGGGGTGCTCTATTCGGTAGATGCATCTGCGTTGTCGGGCAAGTCCAATTGCCCTAATTGCGGCGGCCAACTGGAACTGGCTGGCAAGGGCATTATCAAATGCCCGTACTGTGGTTCTGAGATCTTTCTCTAGGATCAATGTCACTTGAAAGGAAAACTCACAATGTCCAGAGCAGAAGAATTGATGCAACGAGCATTGGACAAAGTACCAGGGTACAAAGGCTACCGGGACAAGGAATCACGACGCGACCAGGACAAGGCGGTGCGCGAATCGATTGCCAACGCCCTCACGGCGAACGTTGATGCGCTCACCCACTACAACGCTCAACTTGCCAATGTCCGAGATTTCGAATCGCTGGCGTCCCTGGAAGCAGCGGTTGGCCAGATTCGCTTGCTGGCAGATCGCATCCGTCACGCTTCGTATGGCTACGGTGGCATCTTCTCCGACAACCCGGTGGATGCAAACGCCATTGAACAGCTCCGCTTGTTTGATGCTGCCATGCTGCGTGAAGTGGAGACATTGACCCGCAGTGTCGGTTCCCTTACCTCCTCTACTCCGCCGGAAAGCGAAGCCCGTGGCGAGATGATTGCCGAAATCGCGCGTCTTGGCAGGATGTTCGATACGCGCAACTCTGTCGTGAGTAATGGCCGACCCAGCGACGACGAGGAAGCCCTTCAACTGTTGGCGATCCCTGAAAAAGTAGAACCAAGCCCATTGCTTGGCCTGGGCAAGGGCGATGCGCTGAGCGTGCTAGGCGATAACTTCATCACCAATGGTG
>DJVD01000080.1:375-24332 GCA_002440805.1 Chloroflexi bacterium UBA6265 | reverse complement strand
TCTTTGTCTTTAGTATCTCAGGTGTCACCACCCACTCACGATCGGGATCGATCACGGTGATGTTGGCGATTTCGCCGACCGCGAGCGAAGGCGCCGGTATGCCGATGATGTTGGCGGGCTCAACTGTCCAACGCCTGACCAGATCGTCTTCACTTAAGTGGCCGGCTCGCACCAGTGCATAGGTCAGCGGCACTGCAAACTCCAGCCCGCTCATTCCCATGGCCGCCTTCGCGAAGTCAGCCGGCTTGTCGCTTTCCGCGTGCGGGGCATGATCGGTGCCGAAGCAATCGAACCAGCCATCCTGCAACGCTTTCAGCAGCGCCAGCGTATCTGACACGGGCCGCAGCGGCGGATTCACTTTCGTGTTTGGGTCAGCAACCCCTGCCCGCTCCACTGCTGGTTCGATTGTATTGTGAAACTCACGATTGCCGTCCACCCATTCGTCGCTCATCACCAGGTGATGGGGCATCACCTCGGCAGTTACGTGGGCGCCACGCTCGCGCGACTGCTGAATGATCTCAATCCCCCTCCCGGTACTGACATGGCACACATGCAACCAGCCTCCGGTGAGTTCAGCGAGCATGCAATCGCGGGCGATGATAATCTCCTCCGCGGCTGCCGGGATACCCTCGATTCCAAGTTTCCGGGATATGTCGCCTTCGTGCATCGCCCCATGGGCGATCGCCTTATCCTCACAATGAACAATCACCGGCTTGCCAAGCCGCTTGCTGGCCTCCAGCGCGCGCCGCATGATGGCGCTATCCGGCGTGGAATCGCCGTCGTCGCTCCAACCGATCGCCCCGGCCGCGATTACCGCGTCGTAGTCCACATCCTCATGCCCTTCCCGGCCCCGGGTGATGGTCGCGATAGGGTAGACCCGGCAGTGACCATTTGCCTCAACATCGGCAGCAAGGGAGTGCAATACCTCGGGCGAATCGAGCGCGGGTTTCGTGTTCGGCATACACGCCACCGCGACAAATCCGCCGGCAACTGCCGCAGCAGTGCCGGTGTCGACTGTTTCTTTGTAGTCCATTCCCGGTTGGCGCAAATGTACATGCACATCGATCCAGCCGGGTGTTACCAGGCAGTGGTCAGCATCGATGACGTCCGCGCCCGCAGGATCAATGGCGGTGATATCGACAATACGACCATCCTGAACCGCGATATCGCGGATCTCATTGGTGTGGCTCACCGGATCGATAACACGGCCGTTGCGAATGATGAGGGTGGCGGTCATCCTATCGATCCTTTCGTTTGTCGAATTGTGTCGCAGAAAAAGAAAACCCCGAACACCGAAATCCGGCTCGGGGCGGGGTGGTTTGCAGTATGGTTGATTCGTACTGGGTCGGCATCCGAAGGGGTCGATCCTCACGTAAGGCGAACAAACTAACGAAGTGTAGCATATGGTTTACGAGTCTCCGCAGCCATCTGACATTGATATCAGCGAGTTCGAGGAGATCGAGCGGCTGCTCGATGTGATGTATGGGCCGCGCATGTTGCGAGCCAATGGCGATCCGGTGTCGGAGCTGGTGGGCACCATCCTCTCCCAGAATACATCGGATGTGAATACGGCGCGCTCGTTTGCCTCCCTGCGCGATGCCTTTCCCACCTGGGAGGACGTGATTGCCGCCAACACCGCCGATGTGGCCGAGGCGATTAAGATGGGTGGACTGAGCAACATTAAGGCGCCCCGCATCCAGGCGGCGCTGCAATCCATCCTCGATCGCCGGGGCAGCCTGGACCTCGACTTCCTGCGTGAAATGCCGCTGCTTGATGCCCAGGCATGGTTAACGGCACAGGACGGCATTGGTCCGAAAACCGCAGCCTGCGTGCTGCTGTTCAGCCTCGCCATGCCCGCCATGCCGGTTGATACCCATGTTGGCCGGGTCATGACCCGATTGGGGGTTGTGCCTGACAAAACCAGCACAATTACCAAGGAACGAATTCTGGAAACGTTAATCGGTGACGATGCGGACAGGATGTATGCTGTTCATGTTGAAACCATCGCCCACGGGCGAAAGGTGTGCAAAGCCCAGCGTCCACTTTGTGAACAGTGCCGCCTTCAGACCCTTTGCCGCTACTATCGGGAGCATACCCAGTGACAGATTTCGCGACATCGTCCCTCCGACTTATTCATCCGTCCGGCAGTGAAACCGAGCTCTACTTCGTTCGTCATGGCCAAACCCCGGCAAATGTCCAGCATCGTTTCGCCGGTGCCACCGATGTGCCGTTGGATGAACTTGGCCGCAAACAGGCCGGACAAGTTGCCTCGCGCTTTCAATATATAGAAATCGACCAAATTGTGAGCAGTCCCCTCCAGCGCGCCCACTACACGGCCCAACAAATCGGCGCGATCACCGGCCATACGCCGCTCCTAATGGATGGGCTGCGTGAGATGAACTTCGGTGATGCCGAGATGCTGACGCTGAATGAGATCGCGGAGACCTTCGGCCACCTGATGCCAGCCATGGGTGACCTGCGCGATACCACCATGCAGTGGCCGAACGGCGAAAGCCGGATGGGCTTTCACCAGCGCGTGCTGGATTCAGTGAACAGCATCCTGCACGATTACGCCGACAAGCGAGTCGCCGTGGTGTGCCACGGTGGCGTCATTGCCAGTGTGCTTAGCCATCTCGAAGACGGCCCGCGCAACGATTTCGTTCGTTACAGAATTGCCAACTGCAGCATCACCCATATGAGCGTGACGCCGGACGAAACCATCATTCACGCGTGGAACGATTACTCACACCTCGATGCGGTGGAAACCGGTCCACTCAAGTTCCAGCCGATTGAAGACGAGGGATAGCCAGCATGAACAAACTGACGGTTCTCGGAGGCAGCGCAGCCGGTGTTGGCACGGGCGCGGGTTGCTCCGGATACCTGGTCCAGGTGAACGACACAAATGTTGTGCTGGACCTGGGCCCGGACACAATCCAGGAACTCCGAAAGCACGTTGATTACCGCGCCCTGGATGGAATCGTGGTGAGCCACCTTCACCTCGATCACGTGCTCGACCTGTTTGCGTTGCGGTTCATGCTTGCCTATAACCCGGTGAAGGCTAATCGAAAAATCCCGCTCTATTTGCCACCAAATGGCCTGGCATTTTTCTTCAAGGCGGCAGAGCTATTCGCTACGGCGGACGACGATATCGGCCAGTACTTTGCTGCCCATTTCGAGATGCAGGAATTCGATCCGGCCGAATCCCTGGTCATCAGGGATATCTCGATCACGTTTGCCCCAACGGTCCATCTCATTCCCTGCTGGGCGATGCGCATTCATCCGCCGGATGGTCCCGACCTGGTGTACACGGCGGATACGGGCACCGATGCCGACTTGAATAACTTTGCTGCCGACGCCGCTGTGATTGTGGCCGACAGTGCTGCCGCTGCATCGGCACCGGCGTTCGTCAAGGCTGGTATCCACTATGATGCCGCTGCCGCGGCCCAGCTCGCCTCCAACGCGGGCGCGCTCCACCTGGTACTTACCCATCAATGGGAAGAACTCGATCCGGCGGCGAATGCGGCGGTGGCGCGGGAAACATTCCTGGGTCGGATATCAATTGCAGCTCCCGGATTGACGGTGACATGGTAGCGGCAACCACTGTCATCAAGGATGTGGCCGGAGTCAGCATTGGCCACACTACGCTAGGCCCGGCCAAAACGGGTTGTACCTGTATCGTGTTTGATACTCCTGCCCTCACTGCGGCGGAGGTTCGAGGCGCGGCGCCCGGAACGCGGGAACTCGATTTACTCCAGCCCGGTCGAACCGTACAGCGTGCCGATGCAATTCTGCTCACAGGGGGTTCGGCGTTTGGTCTGCGGGCAGCCGATGGGGTGATGGGCGCGCTGGCCAACCTCAAACGTGGCTTCCCTACTCCGGCGATTCCGGTGCCGATTGTGCCAGCGGCTGTGATCTTCGATCTCGCCAATGTGCAGCCGGAAATCCCATCCCCCGATGATGGCGCGCTGGCATTGCGCACCGCCTCTCCGCTCTCCCAGGTGGAAACCGGCCTCGTCGGTGTTGGCACCGGCGCACAGTGGGGAAAAATCACAGGCCAGCCCCGCGATGGCGGGTTTTATCTCGCCCAGATCGAGGTCGCCGGTGGCACTGTCACCGCCGCTGTAGTGGTCAATGCGATGGGGATGATCGAGCCCAACGTTGACCCTCGTGGGCCAGCGATTGCAGCGATGACCCAGCCGATGTTCGGGCAAAACACCACGCTGATCTCCGTAATCACCAGTGTGGGCTGCACTCATGCAACGCTCACGCGCATGTGCGTGGCTGCCCACGATGCCCTGGCCCGGATGGTCTGGCCCAGCCATACGATCGCCGATGGCGATGTTGCCTTCGCCAGCACGCTAGCCGAATCGCCCGATGACGCGCATCTGGTGATGCCGCTTTGCCTCGCAACTGAACTTGCAGTCGAACTGGCCCTGCGGCAGGCCAGGTAGTACCACAGGCGCGATTATGCGTTGGGCTGGCCCTTATGCACCCGAGCCTCGGCGGATTCTTTAATCCGCTTGAGCATGCCGCTGAAAATTAGCGTGTGCGCGGGCGACGATCCATACCAATACGCCAGGCCCTTCAGGCCAACCGGGTCAAATTCCGCCGTCTGGCGAATAATCGATCCCTTGCCATCCTCGGACGGTTGCACCTCAAATTCCAACCAACCGCGACCAGGAAGGCCCAACTCCGCCGACAGGCGAAGCAATTTGCCGGGTTCAATCTTCTCCACCCGCCACCAATCAAGCGTGTCCCCGACCCGCAAGCGGTACGGATCGCGTCGACCGCGGCGCAGGCCGGGGCCACCAAGCACGCGGTCGAACGCACCACGTAGTCGCCATAGCCACGTCGCGTAATACCAGCCACTGGCGCCGCCGATCCGCTCAATCGGCACAAACGCGTCCTCCGGTGATGCATCGACATGAATGGTGCGCGAATCCACAACTCGGCTCCCGAACCGGGCGCCGCTCCAGGCACGTGGTTCGCCGGACGATGAAATCGCATCGGACCAACGCGTGGCTGCAAATTCCTGGTCTTCATTGCGCAAAGCGCGAGCAATCGCAGTGCTGGCGCTTTCCGGCTCCACATCGAACTCTTCACGCGCAGCAGGATCCTTCACCACTGTTGGCACGCGCAGGCTTTCAATCAGCTTGCGTCCAACGCGAGCGTACACGGGTGTGATCAGCGCCAGCCAGCGGCTGGACAGGCCCGGGGAGAGGAAAGGCACGGGGATCATGATGCGGCGTAGTCCACGCTGGCGGGCGTACTCCTTCATGAGCTTTCCGTACGACATCTGGTCGTCACCACCGATCTCATAGATGCGGCTGCCTTCCGTGGGATGATCCAGCGCNNGTGGGCGTCGTCATGATGGGCAAACGCTCTACCAGCGCACGGATGAGTTCGAAGGAGAGGCTGCCGGAGCCAAGCACCACGGAGGCACGAAACTCGGTCACTGGAACACCCGAGGCTCGCAACACGTGTCCCACTTCCTGGCGACTGCGCAGGTGGGGAGATTGATCCACGTCTTCACCGAGACCGCCCAGGTAAATGATTCTTTTGACGCCTGCCCGATTGGCGGCCTCGCCAAAATTCCTGGCCGCCTCGCGATCGCGTTCCTCGAAATTCTCCGCATTCCCCATGCTGTGGACGAGGTAATAGGCGATATCGCCCCCCGCGAGTGCCTGCTCAAGCTCAGCCGGCTCGAACATATCCGCCGCTACCACCTCGGTGTTCTCGCCAACCCTGCCTTGCAGGTTTTCCGGGTGCCGGGTGATACAGCGGATATGATGGCCCTGCTCTTCGAGCAAACCAAGCAGGCGACCACCGATATACCCGGTGGCGCCGGTAAGGACGATGGTTGGCCGGTTTGGTTGTACTGCTGGCGAATCATCGCTACTGGTTTCAGTGGTCATGTGGATACTCCGTAATCACGTCGCTATGTTAAGGTGCCGGGTGCGACACATGAGCAGTAGCGCAATTCCTGAACCGCGAAAACACCAAAACGCCGCCGGGTTCGCGAACGAGCTCCGGCGGCGTTTGGGATTGCAGAAACCAATAGCGGATTAGCGCTTGGTGTACTGCGGCGCCTTGCGGGCGCGCTTGAGTCCGACCTTCTTGCGTTCCTTCATGCGGGAATCGCGGGTCAGCATGCCTTCGCTCTTCAGTGTCGGGCGAAGTTCAGCATCGAAACGCAGCAGGGCGCGGGCAATTCCGTGAGCCACGGCGCCGACCTGGCCCGAAACACCACCACCGACAACGGTGGCGACGATATCGAAGCGCTCCAGGGTCTGGGTGGCGCGCAGCGGCGCAACCAGCAGGATCTGGTTCAAGGCGCGGCCACCGAAGTAATCGTTCGATGTCTTGCCATTGATGGTGACGCTACCCGTGCCCGGGTAGAGGCGCACGCGGGCAACGCTGGTCTTGCGTCGGCCTACGCCGTAGTAAAACTGGCCCTTCGGGGCGGTTGTTGCATCGCTCATGTAATCTCCCCTATCGCGTTGCGGTGTCATCCAGCGCGAGCTCAGCCGGGCTGTTTGCTTCGTGCGGATGGTGTGGGCCGGCGTATACCTTCAGCTTCTTCAGCTGCTGGCGGCCGAGGTTGCTGCCCGGCAGCATACCGCGCACTGCGTGCTCGATAATGCGCTCCGGGTGCCGCGCCCGCATGTCCTTCAGGCTGGTGGTTTTGAGACCGCCATTGTACATGGAGTGCGAGTAGTAGTTCTTTTGAACTTCCTTGCGGCCGGTAACCCGTACCTTATCGGCATTGATTACCACCACAAAGTCGCCCGTATCTACGTGCGGTGTGTAGGTTGGTTTGTGCTTGCCGCGCAGGGTGGCTGCCACAGTTGTGGCGAGTCGACCGAGGGTAATGCCCTCTGCATCGACCACGTACCAATTGCGCTGCTCAAATTCTGCAGCTTTGGCTGAGTAGGTCTTGCGATCCACGTTACATACTCCCGTTACCGATTCATCGAGTATCTGACCGATTCAGAACCCGTTGCGCACATCCACCGGATCGGGATCAGGAATATCGTTTCCGTACCCTACTCGCCAGAGCATCAGCCCTTGTGGCGGCGCCGTTTGTGGTCCCTGTTGGCGATCGGCTGCCTGTATCAGCTCACCAATCCATGCCGGAGACCGTTTGTGTCGTCCTACGTCGGCGAGTGCGCCTGCAACAGTGCGCACAACCTGCGGCAGGAATCCGTCAGCAATGATCCGGATCTCCGCCCCGTGCCCGTCGGCGGGTGCTGTTCCCCACCATGCCTGCACCGGATACACCGAGCAATGCATGATGTTTCGCACCGTTCCGCGCCTCCCGGGCGCGGGAGCTCCTGTTACGCCCATGCCGTTCCCGGCAAAAGACGCGAGGTCTACCTCGCCCGTGAGGTGCGCTGCCCCTTCGGCCATGGCCTCCAGGTCAAGTGCGGACCACCGTTGCCACGCCCGATGGCGCAGCAGTGGTTGCCGAACACCCCACCAGATGCGATAGCGATATTCTCGCCACACCGCATCGTACCGCGCATGAAAGGTCTCGCTCTCCCGCACACAGCCAACTACCGCAAGGTCATTGGCCAGGTGCGCGTTGATCGCTTCGATCATGCGCGCCTCGGACATCTGCGGGCGACCATCGTGCACACTGGCCACCTGGCCAACGGCGTGAACGCCCGAATCTGTCCTGCCGGCAAGGTTCACTGGGCAAACCTCACCGAATAACCCGGAGATTGCTGTCTCCAGATCCTCCTGTACGCTGCGACCGTTTGTTTGTTTCTGGCTGCCAACAAAATCCGTACCATCGTAGGCGATGGTGAGTTTGAGTGTGGTGGCCATAATCGCAGGTTCAGGAACGAGCGACGAGCCGATCACCCCGAAGGGTGACGACTCATCACACAACTAATCAACAAACTCGATAAGAACGGTTGGTGCGCCATCACCCTTGCGGACGCCAAGCTTGGCCATCCGGGTGTAGCCACCGGGCTGCCCCTCGAACCGGGGAGCAACTTCAGTGAAGAGTCGATCAACCGACTTTTCATGATCAAGGCGGCTCATCACGATATTGCGGGTGTGGGACGTATCCTCACGGGCAATGGTGATCAGCTTCTCAACGACAGAGCGGAGCTCCTTGGCCTTGGCCTCGGTGGTGACAATGCGCTCGTTCAGGATCAGGCTGATCGCCTGCTGGCGGAACATTGCCTTGCGCTGCGCTGGATTGCGGCCGAATTTACGGCCGGATTTCTGATGCCTCATGACTAGGCCTCCTCTTCCGCGGCGCCAATGGCGCTCGCAAAATCGATGTCCTCTTCGCTGGCATCACCAGCAAAGCTCTCAACCGAACCCTCCGGCAAGTAGCCGAATTCGGCCATTTTCTCGCGGAGCTCTCCCATGGAGCGAGGACCAAAATTTCGAATGGACAAAAGCTGATCGGGATCCATGGTGAGCACCTGGCCCACCTTGTCGATCTGCTTGCTGCGCAGTGCGTTCAGCACGCGCGGAGAAAGCCCGAGGTCAGCCAATGGCTTGTTCTGAACTTCTTCCGGAATCATGTTCTCGGCAGATTCCAGCGGCGCAGGCTGCGTGAACTCGGCGAACACGCGGGCATGGGCCATGAGAATCTGGGCGGCGTGGGAAAGCGCATCTTCGGGCTCAACCGTGCCATCCGTCAGAATCTCGAGAATAAGGCGATCGTAATCCACATCCGAACCCACGCGGGTCTGCTCGATCACGTAGTTCACGCGCTCGATCGGAGTGAAGATCGAATCGATCGGGATTTCACCTAGGGCAACAGTTTCCTGCACCTCGGCCTGCTTGTAGCCCTGGCCGCGGCTGATCCACAGATCCATATCGATCACGGCATCGCGCTCGGTAAGGGTGGCAATCGGCAGATCCGGGTTCACCAGCTCTACTTCTACCGGCCATTCGATATCGTCGGCGGTGATTACTCGCTCGCCGTCGTTATCGTTACGCACATACAGGTGAGCACGTACATCGCCATGCAGTTCGGTAATTTGGCGCAACCGAACCGCCTTCAGGTTCAACACAATTTCGGTGACGTCTTCACGCACACCGGCAATGGTTGCAAACTCATGCCAGACGTTATCCACGCGAATGCGGGATACGGCACACCCCTCGAGGCTGCGCAGCAAAATGCGGCGCAGGCTGTTCCCCATGGTGGTGCCATAGCCTGGCTCAAGAGGCTCTACCTGAAAACGACCGTAGTTGCGTCCCTCTTCAACTTTGGTAATGGTAAATTCGGGTGTTTGCAACAAGCGATTCGCCTCCTCGTGTAACCGTGCCGCGACCACTGTCGCGGGTTGGTGTGTTCAATTCTCTATCAACATCGATATCTTGCCGCACCAGAGTTCCGGCCGGCATGGAATCGAACTAAACGCGGCGTCGCTTCGGCGGTCGGCAACCGTTGTGCGGGATCGGGGTTGTGTCAGTGATAGAAACCACCTGCACACCTGCGGCCTGCAACGAACGAATCGCCATCTCGCGGCCCGAACCCGGGCCCTTTACATACACATCCACCTGTCGCAGGCCATGCTCCTGGGCACGACGAGCGGCGGCTTCCGCGGTCATCTGGGCGGCAAACGGCGTGCTCTTGCGGGAGCCCTTGAAACCATTTGCGCCAGCGCTCGACCATGCAATCACATTCCCGTTCGGATCGGTAAGGGTGACGATGGTGTTGTTGAATGTGGCCTTGATGTAGGCCTTACCTCGGGGGATGTTCTTCCGGTCTCTTCGCCGCACGCGACCAGCAGTTCCCTTTTTTCCAGCACGTCGTTCGGACATGTGTACGTTTTACCTCCATACGAACCAAATTAACTGGAGCAACCCGGTGAGATCATTGATGGGACACAGCCCACCTCCACCACACGGGGCTCCAACACCTACTTCTTGCTTCTGCTAACCGCTCGCTTCGGACCACGTCGGGTGCGGGCATTGGTGCGTGTGCGCTGGCCGCGAAGCGGCAGGCCACGGCGATGCCGCAAACCACGGTACGAACCGATATCCATGAGGCGCTTAATATTCATGGAAACTTCGCGACGAAGGTCACCTTCCACGCGGTAATCGCGATCGATTACCTCACGCAGTCGGTTGGATTCCTCATCCGTAAGGTCCCGAACGCGGGTATCCGGATTCACACCAGTTTCAGCCAATATTTGCTGGCTGGTGTACAGGCCGATACCAAAAATATAGGTTAGTGCGATCTCTACCCGCTTCTCACGAGGGAGATCGACGCCCGAAATACGTGCCATACGATCCTCTCAAACATCGCGATTCGATCTCAAGCCCAGCAGCAGCTGGTAAACCGAACCGCCTAACAGTTAGCCCTGGCGCTGCTTGTGCCGGGGATTTGTGCAGATAACCCGCACGATGCCTTTTCGGCGAATAATGCGGCACTTTTCGCACCGTTTACTCACAGATGCCGAAACTTTCATACTACCTGCTCCCTACATCCTGTCGCGTTGCGCACGATTCCGCCAAAATCTATTTGCGGCCCACGCACACGCGGATAGCGCTTGCCCAAGACAAGCGCCACGAATAGCTAGTGTACCACCGAGGTCAACCTTGGTGTCAAGATCAACGGTTCGCCATCGGTAATGGCAATGGTGTATTCGAAATGCGCACTCAGGCTGCCGTCCGCGGTTACCACGGTCCAGTCGTCACTCAGTACACGCGTCTCATCTGTACCAATGTTAAGCATCGGCTCGATCGCGAAGGTCATGCCCTTCCGCAGCACCGGGCCATAAGATGCGGATCCGTAATTCGGCACATGCGGATCTTCATGCATGCGCCGACCGATTCCGTGGCCGCCGTAGCCCCGGACGATGCCGTAGCCACGAGGTGCAGCGAACTGCTCAATAGCGTGGCCGATAGCCCCAAGCCGGTTACCCGGCACGGCCTCGGCAATTGCCAGGTGCAGTGCGTGCTCGGTATCCACCAGCAGCTTCTCAGCTTGGGCGGGAACCGAACCAACGGCATAGGTCCATGCCGAATCGCCATGCCAGCCATCTACGATGGCGCCGATATCAACGGAAATGATGTCGCCTTCGTTCAACACCCGCGTGCCCGGGAAGCCGTGCACGATCTCCTCGTTTACCGAGGCGCAGATGCTGGCCGGAAAGCCATTGTACCCAAGGAAGCTGGCGAGGGCGTTGTGCTCTTTCAATGTATCAACCACGATCGCATCGAGTTCACCGGTTGTAACCCCCGGCACCACAGCAGCTTCAATGCGCTGATGGCACAGGGACACCACGTGACCGGCTTTCTGCATTTTCTCGATGTCGCGATCGCTCTTGATAGTGATTGCCATGAATGTTTCCTGGGCTGCGATGGGCAGCTACTTCTGCAGCACCGCGAGAATATCTTGCGTAACCTTGTCGATATGCTGATCGCCATCCACGGTTACCAGCACGCCCTTGGCGCGGTAGTAATCGAGCAGCGGGCGGGTGGAGTTGTCGTATAGCGACAAGCGACGGGCAATGGCGTCCGGCGTATCGTCCTCACGCTGAATCAGCTTGCCACCACACTTGTCACAAATCCCATCCACCTTGGGCGGATCGGACTCCACGTGATACACAGCGCCACAGTTTTCACACGTGCGGCGTCCACTCAGGCGGTCAATCAACTTCTCGCGCGGTACATCGATTTCAACCACCGCATCAAGCGAAACACCCTGGCTGGCGAGAATCTCGTCCAGCGAGCGAGCTTGCGCTTCGGTACGCGGGAAGCCATCGAACAGGGCCCCGGCCACATCATCGCCCGAGCTACGTTGGGCGGCGATTTGGGCCAAACGCACCTGCACAATTGCGCTGGTGAGTTCATCGGGTACCAGGTCGCCGGCTTCGATGATGGATTGCACCTTGAGACCGAGTTCGGACTTCTGGGCAATGGCCGCACGGAAGAGATCGCCAGTTGCTACCTTCACAAGCTTGAGCTGCGGGCCAATTCGCTCGGCCTGCGTACCCTTGCCGGATCCTTGCGCGCCCATGAGTATCACGTACACGGTTGTAACCACCTTCCCGACCTTCGGCAGAATGGGACGGCGGTCGGCCTCCGTCCCTTGCTCGCACTAATCGATAAAGCCTTCGTAGTTCCGCATCATCAACTGGCTCTCAAGCTGGCGCATTGTATCGATGGCCACACCCACCACAATCAGCAGTGAGGTTGCGCTGAGAAGCAGGCTGTCTACACCCGTGATTCGCGATGCGATGAAGGGCAGAATCGCGATAATGCCCAGGAACAACGCACCCACGAATGTGATTCGGGTCAGTACCTTCTGCAGGTACACCGCCGTATTACGTCCCGGCCGTACGCCGGGGATGAATGCACCCTGGCGCTGCAGCGATTCGGGAATGCGCTGCTGCTGGAACACCACCACGGTGTAGAAGAAGGTGAAACCAATCACCATGAAGAAGTAGATGACGTTGTAGGGCACCGTATCCGGCGACAACCACGTACTCAGGTTCACGGCCAGGCTACGGACCCAGTCGACATTCGAGCCGCTAAGGAAGTTAGCCACCATTCCCGGGAACACCATGATGCTCACCGCGAAGATGAGCGGAATCATGCCGGCGCTGTTCACCTTCAGCGGAATATTCGTGTTGGTACCGCCGTACTGGCGGTTGCCGCGAATCCGCTTGGCGTGATGCACCGGAATGCGCCGTTGGCCTTCATTGATCAGCACGACACCAACGATGGTGATGAGGCCGATGAGGGCAAACGCGAATGTCCCAAAGAAGTTGGTCTGCAGGTCGTTGCCCGTAAGTAACCCCCACACAGCGCCAGGGAGCGATGCCACGATACCGCCGAAGATGATGACGGAAATACCGTTGCCAATCCCGTTCTCGGTAATCAACTCACCAATCCACACCAGCAACATCGTGCCGGCGGTCAGGGTGATTAGGAGTGCCGCAGTTGGCAGGAACGTATCACGATCGAACAACCCGAAGTTCTCGATGAGGTTGCCACCCTGGTCACTGGAGAACAGCAGCATTTGGCCATAGCCCTGCAACAGTGCCAGTGGAAGGGTGATGTAGTGGGTATATCGATCGATTACGTTTCGGCCCTGCTGACCCTCCTGCGAAAGCTCGTTCAACCGAGGGATGATAGGCGTCATCAACTGCATGATGATGGTGGCGGTGATGTATGGATACACACCGAGCGCCACAATCGAGAAGTTGTTCAGGCCACCGCCCGAGAACAGGTTCAGCATGCCAAGCAGCTGATTGGTCTCGATATAGGTGCGAATGCCTTCGCGATCCACGCCTGGAACGGGAACGCTGGCGATCAATCGGAAGATCACCAGCATGCCCAGAGTAAACAGGATCTTCCGACGAATTTCGGGGATCTTGAATGCGTTGATGACGGCCTGAAGCATCGCCTAGGCCTCCTTGCCCTCGAGCTGGGCAACTGCCTCAGCGCGAGTGGGACCATCCACCTTACCAACGCGCAGTGCCTTGAGCTCGCGGTTGAGCTGATGGCGGCGAGTGCGCGGGCGAGCCGATGTCCACTCGTCCTTTCGCTCCAGAACTTCTACGGACCCGCCAGCGTTCTCGATGATCGCCTTGGCGCCCTTGGAGAAGCCATGAGCCTGCACGGTGATGCTGGATTCCAGTTCACCCACGCCCAGGATTTTCACCGGGAAACGGGTGCTGCGAACGAGACCGGCTTCCACCAGCACGTCCGGCGTAATCACGCCATCCACATCGAGTTCGGCCAGCTGAGAAACGTTGACCGTTTCCCACTGCGTTCGCCAAATGTTCTTGAATCCACGCTTGTACGGCATGCGCTGCTGAATTGGCAGCTGGCCGCCTTCAAATCCGGGTCGAACACCACCGCCGGAGCGGGAGTTCTGACCCTTGGTGCCGCGACCGGCGGTCTTGCCACGGCCACTGCCGTGACCGCGACCAAGTCGACGGCTCTCTTTACGCGCGCCCTCATTCGGGCGCAAGTCGTCTATTGTCAAGGGCATCGTTGTTCCCAACTTTCCTGTTGGCTGTTCAGCCGATGAGGCTACTAGCCAGCAACTTCCTCGACGGACACGAGGTGACTGATCTTGTTGCAAATTCCGCGGATCGAGGGATCGTCGTTGCGGATGACGGTGTGGTTCACCTTGCGGAGCCCCAAACTCTTCACCGAATTCTTCTGATCCTCAGGACGACCGATGGTGCTGCGCACCAGCGTGATCCGCAACTGGCCGGCTTCGGCCTTCTGCGTGTTCGCCATGATTAGTTATTCCCTTCCGACGTGGTGCCAGGACCGCGGCGACCGCGATTCTGTGGGCCACGACCGCGCTGTGGGCTCTTGCGCTCCTGCGGGGCCTGCAATGGCGTGGGCTGGCGGCGCTTCACAGCACCGGCCTCGGCCGACTGGCCACCGTGGGCGAACGGTTGGCGAAGATTGCCAACGTGCGCGCGGCGACGAGCCACCGTGGCTTCGCTCTCCAACATCTGCAACGCCAGGATAGTGGCGCGCACAACGTTAACCGGATTGTTGTTGCCAAGGCTCTTGGAAAGAAGGTCCCGGATACCGGCACTTTCCACCACGGCACGCACAGCGCCACCGGCAATCACACCGGTACCTGGGCTGGCGGGCTTCAGCAACACGCGGCTTGCGCCGAACGTGGCTTCCACTTCATGCGGGATGGTGCCACCGTCCATAGGAACAGTGATGACGGCCTTCTTGGCTGCTTCGGTGCCCTTGCGGATTGCATCCGGCACTTCGCCTGCCTTACCGAGGCCAACGCCTACCCGGCCCTTGCCATCGCCAACCACCATGATGCTCCCGAAGGAGAAGGTGCGGCCACCGGCGTGGGTCTTGGATGAACGATTGATACGAACCAATCGTTCCTCGAATTCTTTCACCTGATCGTCGTCATTACGACGTCGGGAATCACGATTGCGATCCATGCGTTTCTCCGTATCTTCCGGAACTCGGCCTTGTGCCTGCCGCCCCGGAAAATGGTATGTGGCTAGAACTTCAAGCCACCCTCGCGAGCGCCATCGGCAACCGCTTTAATTCGGCCGTGGTAAAGGAATCCACCACGATCGAACACAACGGCCTCGATGCCAGCTGCCTTGGCGCGCTCGGCAATCACTTCGCCAACCGCACGGGAGCGTGCTGTTTTGGTAGCACCCTCGCCAGCCTTTTCTCGAACCGAATCTTCGATATCACTGGCCGCCACAAGCGTGTGGCCAAGCTGATCATCAATGACCTGGCAATAAATATGAGCCGAGGATCGGAACACGTTCAGCCGTGGTCGGGCTGCAGTTCCATTCACCTTTGCGCGAACGCGCACGTGGCGGCGCTTGCGCTGGCTCAGTTGTTTTCTGTACTTAAGTCGCATCTGAGCTCTCCATCAACACCAGGTGCCAGCTGTGCCGAAGCACGCTACTGGCCCGGTGGGTTACTTCGCCTTACCGGCCTTACCAGCCTTGCGGCGCACATATTCACCCTGGTAGCGGATACCTTTGCCCTTGTAGGGCTCCGGCGGACGCACACCACGGATTCGGGCAGCCTCTTCGCCAACAACCTGCTTGTTGATGCCGTTTACCGAGACCTTATTGTTGCCTTCAACCGTGTAGGAAACGCCTTCCGGCGGAACCATGTTTACGGGGTGAGAGTAACCGACATTGAGCACCAGGTTCTGGCCCTGCATCGCGGCGCGGTAACCCACGCCTTGAATCTCGAGCACCTTGGTGTAGCCATCGGTTACGCCAACGACCATATTGTTGAGCAGGCTGCGAGTGAGACCGTGAAGGGCCTTGATCTCGCGCTGTTCGCTCTCACGCTTCACAAACAGTTGTCCATCTTCCTGAACAATCTGTACTTTAGGTGAAAGCTGCTGGCTGAGTTCGCCCTTGGGACCCTTCACCTTGACGGCGTTGCCCTTGGCAAGATCTACCTGTACCGTTCCCGGAACGGGAATGGGTTTGATTCCGATTCTCGACATTGCTTTCCCTCGCTTAGGTGGCGAGCACGGTTTTCACCGCGCCGCACTGCTACCAAACGGTGCAGAGCACCTCGCCACCGATTCCGCGACGTCGAGCTTCGTAGCCCGTAATCACGCCGTCGGGCGTGCTTACAATGGCAATACCGAGGCCGCTCTTCACGCGGGGCAACTTGTCCTTGCCGGCGTATACACGCAGGCCCGGCTTGCTCACGCGCTTGAGTTCACGGATCGTATGACGCTTGTCCGCGCCATAGCTCAACGTAATCTTGAGCTGGTTCTGCGGATGCTTCTCAATAACTTCATAACCCCTGATGTAGCCTTCTGCCTTCAAAATGGCAGCAATGGCGATCAGGATCTTGGTTGCGGGCATCGTTGTGTCAGCCTTCTGGGCCATACCCGCATTGCGAATCCGGGTCAGCATGTCGCTGATAGGATCATTTACGCTCATGCGATGTTTCCTTCTTTAGTGGTATCCGGCTAACTACCGGACCTACTACTTACCAGCTGGACTTCTTGACGCCCGGCAATCGGCCCAAATTGGCCATTTCGCGGAAGCAGATACGGCAAACGCCGAACTTTCGCATGTAGGCGCGGCTGCGGCCGCACACCTTGCATCGGTTGACGCCGCGGGTGCTGAACTTGGGAGTTCGCGCCGACCTGGCGATGGAACTTTTCTTCGCCATGAATTCCTCCGTGGATCCGATCGCTATTTGGCGAACGGCATACCGAGAAGTGCCAGCAAGCGGCGCCCCTCTTCATCAGTCTTGGCGGAGGTCACGATGCTAATTTCGAGGCCACGCACCTTGTCGATCTTGTCGTAGTCGATCTCAGGGAACATGATTTGCTCCCGCAGACCGAGTGTGTAGTTGCCACGGCCATCGAACGAGTTCGGGGAAATACCGCGGAAATCGCGAATGCGCGGAAGCGCAGTCGCTACCAGGCGATCCAGAAACTCGTACATATGATCGCCCCGGAGGGTTACCACTGCACCAATGGGCATACCAGCGCGCAGCTTGAACGAAGCGATAGATTTCTTGGCGCGGGTAATCACCGGCTTCTGGCCTGCGATTGTCGTCAAGTCACCTACAGCAGCGTCAAGGGCGCGTCCGTTGGCTACGGCCTCACCAAGGCCAATATTGAGAACAATTTTCTCAAGCTTGGGTACCTGGTAGGGGTTCTTGTAGCCGAATTCGTTCGTCAGCGCAGGTATCACATCCTGCTTGTATTGCTCACGTACTCGAGCCATTCCAACCTGCCTTCACATCCGGGTTATGGTCCCCGGAAATCCATACCATTCATGACGTTCCCGCCTGGTCTGCTGCGTCAGTCATCTGCGCAACACTCAGGCCGCCATCACTCTTATTACTGGCACACAATCCGATTCCCGCCGATTACGCGTTGGGGTTCGGAATGGTGTTACCGGTCTTCTTGGAGAACCGCTCGTTCTTGCCATCGGCATTCTTGCGAACACCAACGCGTGTCGGTTCGTCGGTCCCCGGCTCTACCAGCATCACGTTGGAAACGTGCAGCGGAGCCTCAACCTCGATAATGCCGGCCTGTTGGGCGCGGCCCTGCTTACGGTGCTTCTTGACGATATTCACGCCCTCTACCACCACACGGTCGGTCTCAACGATGTATGTGCGAACAGTGCCGCGCTCACCCTTGTTTCGACCGGCGATTACGAGAACTTCATCGCCCTTAACAATCTTTCGCATCGGTAACCCTACAGTACTTCCGGCGCCAACGACACGATGCGCATGAATTGTTTTTCACGCAGTTCGCGTCCCACGGGGCCGAAGATACGGGTGCCGCGCGGCGCACCTTGCGCGTTGATCAGCACTGCCGCATTGTCATCAAACTTAATGTGGCTGCCATCGGGGCGGCCGTATTCACTGGCGGTGCGCACAATTACGGCACGCACAACATCGCCCTTCTTGACCGCGCCATTTGGCTGCGCGCTCTTGACAGAAGCAATGATGGTGTCGCCGACGCCGCCATAGCCGATTCGGGAGCCGCCGAGCACGCGAATGCACATGATTTCCCGCGCACCGCTGTTATCAGCCACTTTCATCCGCGATTGTGTTTGAATCATCGATTCCTACCTCTCCAGGCTAGATATCGAGCACCACTCCGAAGAGTGATCTCGATCTAGAGCTGTACCGCGCGCTCGATAACTTCGCGCACAATCCAGCGTTTACGCTTGGAGATGGGTGCACATTCTTCAATGCGTACCGTATCGCCAACCTTGCAGGTACCGTTTTCGTCGTGCGCGAAGAATTTGCTCGTTCGGCGCATCCGCTTGTTATACAGCGGGTGCCGGCGAACATAATCCACGGAGACGACGACGGTTTTTTCCATCTTGTCGCTCACCACGGTGCCGACCTTCTGGGTGCGTTGCGTTTGATGACGCTCGGCAACCTCGGGGGCTGTGGTTTCCTGAACCTCGCTCATGGGTTCCCTCTACTACACATATCCGGGAGACTCTAGGCCTCGGCGGATTCCTTCTCTGTCCGAATCGTGTGGATTCGGGCAATCGCCTTGCGGATCTCGCGCGGGCGGGACGTGGCTGTGAACTGGCCCACAGCATCCTGGAAACGAAGATCGCGCAGCTCCTTATGGAGCTCGCTCAGCTTGGTTTCCATCTCTTCGTTGCTCAGCTCTCGAATGTCGCTGACTTTCATGCAGCACCTTCTTCTTCCGATGCATGGGCGCCTGGCGTCTCGCGAACGAGGGTCTTGCACTTCATTGGCATCTTCATGGCAGCGCGGCGCAGCGCTTCGAGTGCGCGCTCCTGGTCCACACCACCTACTTCATAAATGATGCGGCCGGGCTTGACGACGCATACCCAGAACTCCGGATTACCTTTACCGGAACCCATGCGTACTTCGGCCGGCTTCTTGGTGACTACCTTGTCGGGGAAGATGCGAATCCACACCTTACCACCGCGCTTGAGGTAGTTCGTAATCGCGCGACGCGCGGCTTCAATCTGCCGGCTACTCACCCATGCTGGCTCCATGGCCACCAGGGCGTAATCGCCGAACGAGATGGTGCTGCCGCGATACGCCTTGCCGCGCATGCGGCCGCGCATAACCTTGCGGTACTTTGTCCGCTTTGGCATCAACATGACTCTACGCTCCGTTACACATCACACTGCGATAACCGGGCCAGGCCCGGCATCGCACTGCAGTTCATCGTACTAATCGCCCGACTTGGCGAGGTCGGCGGTCAAACTGGCCGCAGTAACCTCATCCCGGTTCGGGAGAACATCGCCCTTGTACACCCATACCTTTACGCCAATGCGGCCGTAGGTGGTGTGTGCGTGAACGGTGGCAAACTCGATATCTGCACGAAGTGTGTGCAGAGGCACGCGGCCTTCCATCTCGGTTACCGTGCGGCTCATCTCAGCTCCGCCGAGGCGACCGCTCATCTTGATCTTGACGCCCTTGGCGCCACGACGCATGGACTGCTGAATCGCGTGCTTCATGGCACGGCGATACGCCACGCGGCGCTGAATCTGCTCCGCAATGCTTTCGGCAATCAACCGGGCATTGGTTTCCGGAACCTTGATCTCTTCGATACGAAGATTGACCTTCTTGCCAACCTTACGCTCAATGAGGCCTCGGATGCGCTCGACATTTGCACCCTGCTTGCCGATAACAATGCCCGGCTTGGCAGTGTGCAGCGTGACATCGACCTTGTTCGCACTGCGCTCAAGCTCGATCCGCGCCACGCCAGCGCGCTGAAGTTCCTTTTCCACGAGGTTGCGAATCGCAATATCCTCATGCAGCAACTCAGTATACTGCTTTTCCGCGAACCAGTTCGACTCCCAGGTGCTGGAAATGCCCAGGCGGAAGCCTACGGGATGGACTTTACGACCCATTAGCGGCCACCTCTCTCTTCAGCGATCACCGTGATGTGGCAAGAACGTCGAATGATCTTGCCGACGCGGCCGCGAGCCCGGGGCTTGAATCGGCGGAGCTGCGGCGCATCGTCCGCATAAATCTCCTTGATCCACAGCGTCTCGGGATCGAGATCGTAGTTGTGCTCGGCGTTTGCTGCCACGCTCTTCAGCAGCTTCTCAACATCTACCGCGGCACGGTTTGGTACGAATTTCATCATGGTGATGGCTTCCGATACCTTTTTGCCGCGAACCATGTCCACGACCAACCGAACCTTGCGCGGAGAGATGCGGACGCGCGTAATACTGGCGCGTACTTCCATATCTGAATCCTCTCTCTAACGCCGCTATCGGCGGCCGCGCTTATCTGCATCCTTACCATGACCACGGTAGGTCCTGGTGGGTGCAAACTCGCCGAGCTTGTGTCCAACCATCGGCTCGGTCACGTAGATCGGCACATGCGTGCGACCGTTGTGAACGGCGATGGTGTGACCCACCATGCCAGGGAAAATCGTGGAAGCACGAGCCCAGCTGCGGATCACCGTTTTCTTGTTCGTTGCATTCAGGGCATCGACCTTCCTGAGAAGATTTGCGTCGATGTATGGCCCCTTCTTTGCGGATCTCGACATCTTGTTCTCCTGTTTTACCCATCAAGTGGTCGCAACCGACATTCGGCGTGAGAACCCAGTTCTCGGTCGCGCCCCGTCGTGTTAGCGCCGCTTGTTAGCCGGGCGGCGGCGAACAATCATCGAGCTTGTGCGCTTGTTATTGCGCGTGCGCTGGAATGCTGGCTTGCCCCACTTGGTTTTCGGCTGGCCACCAATTGGCGCCTTGCCCTCACCACCACCATGCGGGTGATCGTTGGGGTTCATGACCGAACCGCGAACGGTTGGGCGACGGCCCATGTGTCGGCTACGGCCGGCCTTACCGATCTCGATATTCTCGTGATCGACGTTACCAACCTGGCCGAGTGTGGCCATGCAGCTCTGGTGGACCAAGCGGACTTCACCGCTCGGCATACGCAGCTGCGCGTAGTTGTTCACCTTCGCCATCAGCTGGGCACTGGTGCCCGCGCTGCGGCAAAGCTGCCCACCCTTGCCCGGGTACAACTCGATGTTGTGCACCTGGGTACCGGTGGGGATATTGGCCAGCGGCATGGCGTTACCGGTTCGCACCGGAACACTTTCACCACTGATCACGGTATCGCCTACGCGTACGCCGAGCGGAGCGAGAATGTATCGCTTTTCGCCATCGACGTAGAACAGCAGGGCGATGCGAGCAGATCGGTTTGGATCGTACTCAATTGCTGCCACGCGGGCGGGGATATCAGCCTTGTTGCGCTTGAAATCGATAATGCGATAGAAGCGCTTGTTTCCACCACCGCGATGTCGCGTGGTGATCCGGCCCCGGTTGTTACGACCCGCATGCTTCTGCAGCGGCTCAACCAGGCTTTTCTCCGGCTTGGTCTTGGTAATCTCCTCGAACGTGCTCACACTCATCGAGCGACGCGCCGGGGAGGTTGGCTTGTACTTACGAATTGCCATGCCAATAGGCTCCTTTCAACCGGTCTAGATCTGCTCGAAGATGTCGATACGTTGGCCGTCTTTCAGCGTGACGATCGCTTTCTTCACCGCACGGGACGATCCATGGATCCGGCCCGAACCGCGACGAATCATGCGGGTCTTTGCCTTCGGCTTTACGTTGAGGGTATGTACAGCAAGCACATTAACCCCGAACGCATCTTCCACGGCGGCCTTGATCAGGATCTTGGTCGCGTTGGGATGCACTTCGAACGTGAATTTGTTTTGCTCCGAAAGGAGCGTGTTCTTCTCCGTGATTAATGGTCGACGGAGAACTTCCTCGAGTCGCAGCTCTGCCATGGTTATGCGACCTCCTCGGCGGCAGCCTGTCGATCCAGTTTCCACTGGCTCGGCTGGCGACTCGCTTCATCAAGCGCCCACAGCTCTTCGATCTGGCTGATGGCTTCATCCACCACCACAAGTCGATCGAACTTGAGCATGTCTCGAACGTTCAGCATCCCGGCAACAATGGTCTTGGTGTTCGGGAGGTTTGCGGCACCACGGGCAGCAACGTGATCGGTGCTGGGTACCACAATGAGCAGGGATCGGCTTTCGGGCAGCTTGGCCAGGGCAGTTTTCATGCTCTTGGTCTTGCCGTCCAGTGTTTCCAGTCCCTGGATAACCGTGAGGCGATCGTCGGCCAGTTTGGCGCTCAGAACGCTACGGATGGCCAGTCGGCGCATCTTGCGAGGCATCGCCTGGGTGTACTTGCGCGGGGTGGGGCCAAAGACCACACCACCACCGACCCACTGCGGCGAGCGCGTGGATCCCTGGCGGGCACGACCGGTACCCTTCTGGCGCCATGGCTTGCGGCCACCACCAGAAACTTCCGATCGGGTTTTCACCTTGTGCGTGCCGAGGCGGGCGTTGGCCAACTGACGCAGCAGTGCCTGGTGCACTACGCTCAGGTGCGGCTCAATCCCCCACACGCTTTCGTCCAGGTTTGTGGTGCCAACCACATCACCCTCTATATTGACTACATCAAATTGCATCGTTGTTGTGCTCCCTTCGCCGTATCAGTGCGCCTTTGCGCGTGAACGGGAATGTCAGACTACTTCTGACCCTTCACCGCACGGCGGATCAACAGCGTTCCCTTATTCGGGCCAGGAACAGAACCCTCTACCAGCAGCAGGTTACGATCGGTATCCACGCGGAGAACCTTGAGGTTCTGCACGGTGACGCGCTCGTTACCCATGTGACCGGCCATTTTCTGGCCCTTGATCACACGACCTGGCGTGGCGCTGGAACCAATGGATCCGGGCGCGCGCGCGCGGTCGCTCTGACCGTGGGTTGCCGGGCCGCCGTGGAAACCATGGCGCTTCATGCCACCCTGGAAACCGCGACCCTTGCTGGTACCAGTGACATCGATGACCTCGCCTTCGGCAAAGGTATCGGCACTGAAGACCTGACCAACCTCGATCTTCGAGTAGTCGTCGGCCTTCACCTCACGCAAGGTTTTGACCATGTGGCCAGATTCCTTGACGTGACCTTTTTCCGGCTTGTTCAACTTCTTGGCGATACCGAATCCGAGCTGAACGGCTTCATAGCCATCCTTCTCGGCGGTGCGTACCTGTGTCACCACGCACGGACCGGCTTCGATTACGGTTACCGGCCGGGCCAGGCCCTGCTCATCAAATATTTGTGTCATACCGAGCTTTCGCCCGATTAATCCGTGAACCATTGGCTCTCCCCTGCATTTCGTCAGGAAGTGGACGCAGCACTGTACGGGCCGCGCGCATTACCAGAGCGTGTTTTGCAGCTAAATCCGGTTATCGGCTTTTAAGGGCCATACCGCCGGATAAAACGTGAATCCTAGAGTTTGATCTCAATATCCACACCAGCTGGCAGATTCAGGCTCATCAGGGCTCGAATCGTGCTGCCACTGGGCTCCAGCACATCAATCAATCGTTTGTGTGTTCGAATCTCAAAGTGCTCTTGCGAGTCCTTATCGATGAACGGTGAGCGCATGACGCAGAACTTCTCGATTCGCGTTGGCAATGGCACCGGGCCAGCTACCTTCGCGCCAGTGGATTCAGCCGTCTCTACGATGCGGCTGGCCGACTGGTCGAGAATCTTGTGATCATAGGCTTTCAGACGGATCCGAATTTTCTGTGCCGTCTTCTTGGCCGTTACCATTGGCAGATTCCCTCTACGTGGTGGCAGGCTGGCCATACGATTTTGGCCAGCCCACCGCCATCAACTAGTACTACTCGGTAATGGTGGTGACGGAGCCGGCACCCACGGTGCGGCCGCCTTCACGAATGGCAAAGCGCAAGCCCTGCTCAATCGCCACCGGCGTGATCAGCTCGACACCCATCTGGATGTTGTCGCCCGGCATCACCATCTCCGTGCCTTCCGGCAGGTGAATGATCCCGGTCACGTCCGTGGTGCGAATGTAGAACTGCGGGCGGTAGCCCGGGAAGAACGGGGTATGGCGCCCACCCTCTTCCTTGCTCAACACATACACCTCGGCCTGGAACTTGGTGTGCGGCGTAATGCTGCCCGGCTTGGCCAACACCTG
>DJVD01000080.1:0-350 GCA_002440805.1 Chloroflexi bacterium UBA6265 | reverse complement strand
CCGGTGACAATCACCTTGCGGCGCTGGCCAAAGCCCACGATCTCGATCTCGTCACCCACGGTGACCACACCACGCTCGATGCGGCCCGTGACCACGGTGCCACGACCCTTGATGCCGAACACGTCTTCCANNGAGATCGAGAACACGTCTTCCACCGGCATCAGGAACGGCTGGTCAATCGCCCGCTCCGGCGTCGGGATGTAATCATCCACGGCCTGCATCAGCTCGATGATCGGCGCATACTCCGGCGCGTTCACATCATCACTGGTGCTCTCCAGCGCGGCCAGCGCGCTGCCCCGCACGAACGGGACCTCGTCGCCAGGGAAGTCGTTGGCGCTCAACAGCTCCCG
>DJVD01000127.1 GCA_002440805.1 Chloroflexi bacterium UBA6265 | reverse complement strand
AAGGATGCCCGCCAGGTCGAAGTCGTGCTGCGCGAGGCCAAACGCATTATTCGCATGCACAACGGCCTGATTGTTGCGGAGACCCACCATGGGTTCTATTGCGCCAACGCGGGCGTGGATGCGAGTAATGCGGATGTGAACCAGGTAGTACTGCTACCCAAGGATCCCGATGCATCGGCCAGTGCTATTCGCGCAGCGTTGTTGGAGCAGTTTTTCCCCGGTCAGCCGGATGCCAGGTTGGGCGTGATTATCACCGATTCCTTTGGCCGGCCGTGGCGCAATGGCATCGTCAACGTCGCGGTTGGCGTGGCCGGCATATCGCCTTTGGCCGACTATCGCGGTCAGCACGATCCAGCCGGATATGAACTTCGCGCTACCATCCTGGCGGTGGCCGATGAAGTGGCGGGAGCCGCAGAACTGGTAATGCACAAAACGCATCGGGTGCCGGTGGCAGTGATACGTAATTACCATTGGCAGGGCGAGGCTGGAACCGGGCAGGATCTTGTCATGCCCGAGGAACGCAATCTCTTTAAGTAGTCCACGATTTTCCGTGTTAGCAGAAAGGTACCGTTATGGGACAGATTGGATACGCAGCGAGTTTCGAGCAGTTTCATCCGAACGATTTGCTGGATTATTGCAAGCTCGCGGAGAAGAATGGCTTTGAGGTAGTCACCGCCAGTGATCACTTCCACCCGTGGGTACCGTCGCAGGGCCACTCGGCATTCGTCTGGAGCTGGCTCGGTGCCCTGGGGCAGGCGACCAACTTGCGCTTTATGACCGGCGTCACCCCTCCAGGCTGGCGCTACCATCCGGCTATCCTCGCGCAGGCGGCGGCGACGCTGGAGGCGATGTATCCTGGTCGATTCGCGCTCGGTCTGGGCGCTGGCGAGGCGCTGAACGAGCACATCACCGGCGATTACTGGCCGGAAGCGCCAACCCGGCTGGAGCGTTTGACCGAGGCGATCGAGATCATCCAGAAGCTGTTTACGGGCAAGGTGATCAAGCATAGCGGCAAGCATTTCAAGGTTGAGAGCGCGAAGCTCTACACGTTGCCCGATGCGCCGCCGCCTATTTTCGTTGCTACAGCCGGCCCAATCCAGGCCGGACGCACCGGCAAGACGGTCGATGGCATCATCACCGTTGGCGCTGCCGACGAAAAGCTCAAAATGCTGATGGAGCGGTTTGAGAAGGGCGCGCGTGAGGCCGGCAAGGATCCGGATACCATGCCGCGCATGCTTCAGATTAAGGTGAGCTACGCCGCCACCGATAAGGAAGCAATCGATTCGGCTGTCTCGGATTGGCCAAACGGCGGAATGAATTTCCCGAAGGCGGATATCCGCAACCCGGAAGATTTCGAAGCGATGGCGAAACTGGTGAAGCCGGAGAACTTCAAGAACCGCGTCTTCACATCAGCCGATCTCGAAGCGCATGTTGCCAACATCCAGCACTACATCGATCTCGGCTTCAAGGAAATCCATATTCACAATGTGAACCGCGACCAGGAGCCGTTTATCAAGGCATTCGGCGACAAGGTGATCCCGAACCTTNNTTTCAAGGAGATTCACATCCACAACGTAAATCGAGACCAGGAGACGTTCATCAAGGTGTTCGGCGAGAAGGTGATCCCGAACCTGAAGTGGTAACAGGCACGGTGACCGTGTCCATCGCCTGAGATATGAACATCCCGCCTCAATCTCCCACCGCTGCGGACGTGCTCGGCTGTGTCCAGCAGCGGTGGGATCCGACAGTTACACGTGCCGAGTACCTGCCAGTCGGGTTCGGCGCCCATCATTGGCGGATTGGTCGCGAATCCAATCCTGTGCTCTTCGCCACACTTGACCAGCCCTCCACTTCCCGGCCCGCACCCACCTTCGAACGTGCCTATATGTCTGCCGCCGCACTGACCGCCAGCGGCTTCCAGGGGGCAGTCGCACCTATGGTCAACACGCAGGGGACCTACACCATTACCCTGGGGGATGGCATTCTCAGCGTTACTCCCTGGATCGATGGGCGCACCCCCACATTTGCCGAGAGCAGTGCGCCCGCACACGCAGCCCGCATGGTGAAATTGTTGAGCGATCTTCACCAATCACCAATTCCCGCGTTGCTGCCGGCATGGCAACCACCACTCGACCCGGCATTCGCGGTGGCGCTGAAATCCCGGCTGGCGCTCTCGTGGCTTGATGGACCATTTGGCAATTCTGCGCGGGACGTGGCGCTCGCATCGATCGGGCAGATTGAAGATATGGCGATGCGATATGCCGATCTTGCCGAGAGAGCGCTAGCGGCGAAACCTTCCTGGGTCCCCACCCATGGCGAGCCCCATTTCGCTAACCAGATGATCGTTGATGGCCGGCTGGTGCTGATTGACTGGGAATCGTTCGCGTTGGCTCCGGCAGAGAGGGATATGCTGGACCTTAACCCCAAATACCGCTCGCAATTGGGCAGTGACCCCGATATGTTGGAGCTGTTTAGGCTGGAATGGCGCCTGGCCGAGATCGATGAGTACACCCGGAGGTTCCAGGAACCACATACCGGTGATGAGGACGACGTCCTTGCCCTCGAAAAGCTCCGCAGGGAAATCGCCGGCGAGTGATCGACCTTTACGGGGCCCGTCTGGCTGGAAAGATAAAGGCCGATCCATCTGATGGATCGGCCTTTATTCCGTGCCTGCTGTCTAATCGATGCGTTTAACTACGATCTCAGGCATCAGTGATGCCTCAGTCATCAGATTGCGCGCGGTTTCGAGCATCTCCTCCTCGGTCATTTGCGCGAGGATGATCTGGCGAACAATACCGTCGGCATCAATGAAAACGTGCGTCGGATAGTTCTTGATTTGCCAATCGCTGCGCATGCCTTCGAATCGGGCGGCGATATCGGGGTTGGCGTCGGCGTCAACGAATGACTGGATATAGGTTGGATCGATATAAACCGGGAAATTTCCGCCCACCAGGTTGCGATAGTTAATTGCCTGTTCGGGCGCTTCGCCGAGCGAGATTGGCAGGATTACCATGCCTTCGGCCGTGAGGGTATCGTACGCGGTCACGAATTCCGGCATTTCCGCCCGACACGGGAAACACCAGCTGCCCCAAAAATTCATCCACACCGGCTGGCCACGGAACTGCGAGAGCAGCATCGGCTGGCCATCCTCACGGAGGGTGAAGAACTCGGGCGCTTCTTCTCCGATTTTCGGCAGCAGCTGGGCGTTGGAACCGCCGGTGCCGATATCGGCCCAGCCATTACGCTCGCCCAGCCACCAGGTGGCACCCACCAGCGCGACGATGATCAGCAATGCAAGGGCAATGCTGGTGCCACGTTGGCGATTACCGGGCGGCGGTGTATTTCGAGGTTCGGTCATGTGAATCTAGACGCCACCGTATGCATGAAGTCCGCCGAAGAAGTAGTTGCCGTAGTACGTAAAGATAGTGGCGGCAAACCCGAACAGCAGCACATAGGCACTGCGTCGGCCAGTCCAGCCGCGCAGGGTGCGAGTATGGAGGTACACCGCGTAAACCAGCCAGGTGAAGAGGGCGGCGGTTTCCTTGGGATCCCACTGCCAATACACGCCCCAGGCATCGTGCGCCCACACGGAGCCGAGAATGAGGCCCAACGTAAAGAGCGGGAAGCCGATCGTGACGGCGCGGAAGGCAACATCGTCCAGCATTTCGGGGCTGGGAAGCCAATTGATCTGGCGGCGCTCGGCGATCAGAAACAGCACAGCGGCGCCAAACGAAATCGCGAAGGTGGCATAGGCCAGGGTGAACGAACCCACATGGAAAGCCATGATGTTATTGGCCTGCAATGCGGGAATGAGGTCGGCCCGCTCACGCATTTCACTGGGCAGGCTCCAGATATACAGGCACATCAAAGCGGCGATGGTCATCGCGATCGCACCCAACTGGCGCACCTTGTACAGCCGCTCGAAGATGAGGTGGACAACGGTCAGCCAGAAGGTGAACATCATGCTGTATTCGTACATGTTGCTGAGTGGGAAATGTTCAACGCCGATCCAGCGGGTGATGATCGCGCCTCCCATTGCCAGCGCACCAAGGAGCGAGAGCATGGTTCCCCATCGGGCGAAGCCAATGGGACCTTCTTCCGCATGCAGGCTACTGGCCTGGATTGCGTGGCCCGTGGACGTGGTTACCTGTGATCGTTGCACCCGCACGCGACCCACGGCATACACGATGTACATCACGGCAGCGGCGATAATCGCCAGGGATCCACCGGCGAAAAGATAGAACGAGAATCGAACCAGACCATCCATATGTGAAATTTCCTCCGTCGCGGGCCAGAACCAGAACCAGTTTACTTCGATTCCCCTCCAGGCAGGGGTTGGTTGTAGAGATATTCGTAATCGCCCTTGTTGCCCGGTGCCCGAACCTCCGGTATTGATAACGTGGCATCGTTCATTTTCGACAGGATGTCATAGAACTCACGCTTGCCGCTGTAGTCGCGCTTGGCGAGAGGTGCCAGCGACAGCTCGGTGCCGGCCTCAGTCGGTTGCAGGATGGCGCGAATACGGCGATGGGGGAAATAGAACGTTACCATCAGTCCACCCAGCAGGAAGAACGCGGCGATGATAAAGATCGGGATTCCGGGGTTGTACCCCACCTGAAGGATCGTGTAACGTCCCTCTCTATCGAAGGTGACCGAATAATCGCCCACCTGCGCCGGTTGTCCCTGCAGCAGCACCACGCCCTCGGCATCTCCCGGCAGGCCCACCCACATCTCGCCGGGGGCGAGTTTCAGGGTATCGAGTTCCGGCTGATTGATCGTGTTGGAATCCGGGGCGATCACCGATAGACGGAGCCCCTCGTTCGGGATGGTGATGAAACCTGCCGGTGCGTCAGGATTGCCGCGCGATGTGAACAGACCCAGCTCTGTTGGACCGGAGAATACGATGTTGCCAGCGGCATCCCGTACGGTGAATTCTCCCGTGGTGCCAAACGAACTCTGGTAGAACGTGGCCGGACCATAGCTCATGGGCGCGTTTACTCGCAGGTCGCCAGTTTTTACCGGTTCGCCGTTCTCGTACACAGTGATCACACTGGTGTAGTCAATGGGTGAGCCCTGCGCGCTCCACGTGTCGCGAACCCGAATCAGCTCCACGCTCAGGCCGGTGCCGTGACCAACATTTTCGCGTGAACCTTCGGCAATGACGAATTCATTCTCCCGAAATCCAAGGGAAGAAGCCACGATGCCGCCCACAAGCAAAAGGATCAGGCCAATGTGGAAGGGGAACGTGCCAAAGCCACTAAAGCGATTCTTGTCCGCGTAGACGTGGGTGGCCGTCCCAACCTGTTCGGTGAGTGTGCGATAGCGTCGTTTGGTGAGCACCTCATGCAGTTTGGCGAGTGTTTCGTCGCCATTGAGCGCGAGTGAATAGCTGGCCGACGTATCAGCGCTGTTGATAAATCCTCTCGTGGTGGTGATTTTGGGGTGGGCGAATGTCGCCCAAATCTGCGGCACGCGATTGAGCGTGCAGATGATGATGGCGATTGCAATGATTGCCAGCGTGATTGCAAACACGGATGACCGGAAGACGTCCCACGCGTACCAGCGATCCACCAGGGGTTCCAGTACGGGCACCGAATCGGCCAGCATTTGCGGAACCGAACTACCGCGCAAGGTGCCAATGAGCACCAGCAGGGTCAGGAAAGCGATTTCGTAGATGGCATTGCGCACGCTGGTGAAAAATCGCCAAACCTTGTCCACCCATCGCTCGAGGGTCGAACGCTGTTGGGTAGGTTGGGGGCGAATTGCTGTTTCTGCCATGCACGGTCCTGACTGCTATGTGGGGAAGAATGGGAAAAGCCGCGCGGGCTGGCCGCTAGATCTCGGGTTCGAAAGGTGTCCATGGCGCGATACGAATGATCTCGACGAAAATTCGTTCGTACCAGCCCAGGATCATGATGATACCAATGGCAATCATAATCGCACCGCTGATGGTGGTGACGAGATGCAGGTGCCGGTTGACTTTCCTGAGCACGCCAGGCAGCGACGAAAACGCCAGCGCCGACGCCAGGAACGGAATCGCCAGGCCGAGTGAGTACACCACCAGCAGCCAGGTAGCGCGACCGATATCGGCCTGGCTTGCGGCCATGGTGAGGATCACGCCAAGGATGGGTCCCATGCATGGCGACCATCCTGCCCCGAAGGTAACGCCAATTATGAATGAAGAACCGATGGTGCCAGGTTTGCCGCCATCGAGATTCATGTGGGCATCGCGGTAGAGGAACGGGATGCGGAAAATACCAAGCTGGTGGAATCCAAGGATCATCAGGAACACGCCACCAATGCGAACCAGCCAAACACTGTTCTGCTTGATGAAGTTGAGCGATCCGGCGAACTCACCGGCCGCACCCAGCGCTGCTCCAAAGATGATGAACACCAGGCTAAAGCCAACAACGTATGCCAGGGCGTTGCGCATCACAATCGGCCTGGCGGCGGCAGTATCCTCGCCGGCAGACACGCCAGCGATATGGGCTATGTAAATAGGAATAAGTGGAAGCACACAAGGCGACGTGATACTGAAAACGCCGGCGATAAATGCAGCCAGAAGTGAGACATCGTTCATGCCAAAAACCCTACCATCTGGCCCAATTCGGCGCAATGAAGGTACTGATCAGATGCTGCAGTACAATGGGGAAAGGTGAGCCCACCGCTCACTGTGCGAGGATTCCATGCATAACCGCGACCGCAGTTACGACACCGAAGCAATTGTGCTTGATCGACGGCCGTTTGGCGAGGCCGATCGCATTCTTGTTGTGTTCACGCCGCAATATGGCCGACTGGATTTGATTGCCAAGGGCGCCAGCAAGACGAAAAGCCGCTCCGGTCCCTATCTGGATCTCTGTAGTTGGGTGCGGCTTGAACTGGCCGTGGGTCGCGATCTCGATGTGGTGCGATCGGTTCAGCCAGTCCGCATGTTCCCGAGCCTCGGTACGGACCTTGAGCGATACTGCCACGCCAGCTATTTCGTGGAACTGGTGAAGACGCTGACCCAGGTCGATGAGCCGCACGCCGGCATTTTTGACCTGCTCTCGCGCTCACTTGTGCTTCTGGACGAAGGCGTGGATCCGTGGGTGATCACCCGCCACTTCGAATTGTCCATCCTCAATGAACTTGGGTATCAGCCACAGTTATTTACCTGTGTCGGTTGCGGCGAAGAAATCACCGCCACGACGAATGCCTTCTCGGCCGTATTGGGTGGACTGCTCTGTGCAAACTGCCGGGATCTCGATCCCGTATCGATTCCACTCTCGGTGAACGCCCAGAAGTACCTGCGCATTATGCANNCGATGGTCTTGCGGCCGTCGCTCGTCTTGCTCCCAGCCTCCAGGAACGCGCCGAAATACAGCGCGTGACTGAATCCTACGCCCGTTATGTTGCTGATAAGGACCTGCGCAGCCTGCGATCGATGCAGGATATCTGCGCCGTTCATGGTCTCTAGGTTCGTGTATTAGTCCTTGTCGGCAAGCAGGTCGGGGCGCCATTTCCGGGTGCGCTCTTCGGCTTTTTCTGCCCGCCATTTCGCCACGTTGCCATGATGGCCACTCAGCAGCACATCCGGCACCGTCAGGCCACGATACTCCGCCGGGCGGGTGTAATGGGGGTATTCCACATTCTCTCCCAGATGCGATTCATCGAGTATGCTGGCTTCGGTGATCACCCCGGGCACGAGGCGACTGATGGCGTCGGCGATGACCATGGCGGGCAGCTCGCCGC
>DJVD01000087.1 GCA_002440805.1 Chloroflexi bacterium UBA6265 | reverse complement strand
GATGCTGGCAGTAGAAGCGATCTCATCGCGCACCATCCGAACAAGTTCGTCATCGGAAGCCTGGAGCACCTGCTCATCTCCTGCCCGGCCAAGGAACCCGCGGACAAGGAAATGCCCTGCCGGGGCGCGACCCTCCCATTTCGAGGACATCCACGTGATGGCTTTTACTGGCCGGTTTTCGGCCCGCGGACTGAGATAGCCGTAGTTCTGCGGCGCCTTGGCGGTGGGCGTTTCCTCATAACCCAGCATGACAACGGCGGAGGAGACCTGCGGGATCCCGCGCATCGCGGCAGCGGCATCGGGAGCGAGGTTGGCGAGCAGCTCGGCCTGAATATGTACCGGCGCTGCGAGAATGACCCCATCGACATCTACGAGCCCATCCGGCGTGGTGAGCACAAATCGATCGGCTTTAGTGCGCGCAATTCCCGTTACTGGCGATGTGAGCCGAATATGGCCACCGGCAGCGCGAATATGCTGATCCAGCATATCCACCAATTCCTGGATACCGTTGCGAAAGCTGAGGAATCCCAGTGGTGCCTGGTGCCCGATCGGGCGGGCCTTCTGGGCCTTTTTCTGAGCTAATACGCCTTTGATCAGGCCGCCATGCTCGAGCTCGGCGGCGCGCAATTGCGGGAAGGTTGCCGCCAGGCTGAGTGCATCACCATTGCCACTATAGATGCCGGCCATCAGCGGCTCGATCAGGTGATCGTAGATATCACCGCCCAACCGACGGCGCACGAACGAGCCGAGCGACTCATCGGCATCATCCTTTTTTGCAGGAATGATGTAATCCAGGCCCATTCTGAGCTTGCCCAGTGGCGACACCAGCCGGGTACGCATCATTGGGCCAAACTGGCTGGGGATGAGGCCGGTCAACCCTTCCGGCATGGGATGGAGCGTGCCGTCCTTCATAATCAGGGAGCCGCGATTGGCGGGGTTGGTCATCTGGAACCGCGACTCAAGGCCCAGCTCCTTTGCCAACCCGATGCCCCGCGGCTTCATTGCCAGGAAGCTCTCCGGGCCATGTTCGATCACCCACCCATCCGTCACTTCCGTGCGCAGCACACCGCCAACACGATCGCCTGCCTCGTACACGGTCACCTGGATATCGGGTTGTTGCGCCAGTTTCCAGGCGGCCGCCAATCCACTTACGCCGCCGCCAATAACGGCGATGTGACGGGTCATGCCAGCCAACCTGCCTCCGCGGCCCGGCGTCGGACGAGATCGGCAAGGGCACTGGTCATGGTGGGATGATCGTTCACCATCCGGATCCGCTCCAGTTGCATCCCGAGCGCATCGGCCTGTTGCTTGAACTCGACGTCGATGTCATACAGGATCTCGACGTGATCGCATACAAATCCCACCGGCACGATCAATACGTGCTGGCCGCCATCGGCATGGATGTGGTTGATAACTTCACTGGCATCCGGACCAAGCCACGGATCCTTGGTCATGGCCGCGCTCTGGAACGCCCAGTATGCCGGGTGCCCCGGGAAGCGCGATTTCATTTCCTCATACGTGGCATTGAGATCGGATTCGTAGGGATCGTTGCTCTCGCGGATACGTTCCGGGAGGCTGTGGGCGGTGAAAATAATCGGCACGGAATCGCGCACATCATCCGGGAAGGCCTGCAGGGCATCATTGACGCGCTCGGTAAGCGCATCGAGGAAGCCGGGAAGCATATTCCAGCGATCGATGCTCGCCACCTCAATGCCATCGGCTGCATTGTCCACGGCCTTGTTGTACGCGCCAATCGACATGCTGCTGTAGTGCGGTGCCATCACCAGCGTGACCATCCGCTCGACACCTTCCGCCTTCATGTCTGCGATGGTTTCGGCGATATACGGGTACCAGTGACGCATACCAATGTGAACCTCCCAGCTTTCGCCCTCGGCGGATTGCTGGTCGAGATGCTGTTGAATGCCGGCGGCCTGCGCCTCGGTGAGTTCCTTAATTGGGGAGCGACCACCGATGAGCTTGTAGCGTTCCTCGATCTCGTGGAAAATTTCTTCAGAGGTGGGCCGATGATGGCGCACATCCAGCAGGTACGGTCGCACATCGTCGATCGTATCGGGTCCGCCGTACGCCATAATGAGCAGGTGATTGGTTGCCATGAGGGTAAAAGGCTCCTTTGTCCGTGCGGGACGCGCCAATGCGTCCGATTGTGCGATAGAGAGCAAGATGTTAATGACCAGAACCGGGCATCAACAGGAGAGATGAATGAAGCCGGCAGATAGTGAGATTCGCAAATTTGCAACCCGCACCGATCTGATCGTAGGTGTCATTACCGCGCTGGTGCTGATTGTTACCACTGCCTGGCTGGTGATCCTGTTGTTCTAGGCGTACACGCGTACCAGCAACGCGCCGTCTTTTTCCACTGCTGTCTTGCCAGCAGTCACGCCGGGTCGGCGCTCGTGATACTGGTTGCCGATCAATACGGTGGCATCGGTGAGTGCTACCAGCACAACGGTATCGTTGCGTTCGCTAAACGATTCCTTGCCCTCCAGCTCGCCCTTCGGCTTGATCACCACATGCTTGAAGAAATTCACCGGATTGCTCACATCATCGTCCGGGGTGTTCTCAGCCGCCGATTTCAGCGCTTCCTGGTTGCTCGGCACCGCAGAGGAGACGCTGGAAGTGGTAACCGGGGTGGGCACTGTACCTGTGAGCAGATCGTGGCGGCCAACCGTATCTTCCACCAGTTCCATCAGCTCGGTCTTGCGGGTGCCGTAGAGCTTGTCGCCCTTTTTCAGCACGATTGACGCATTGGCGGTCATGGTGACCGGTGTGCTCAGGCGCTCGGTGCCATCGTCCCCGCCCCAAACCACCATCGCGGCAACCTGCGCGCCCGCCATATCGATGATCTGAATCAACTGGCCCGCCTGCACCCGAAAGGTTTCGGCGCTGCCGTTATGAATCTGCTTACTCTGCACCACGCGGCGCCCGACAAGAACATTTGCCATTCGTTTAATGCCTCGCACTGCTACATCGCGATGCCCTGGTGTTGCCGGGGCATAACCATCGGGTATTGTACCGCGCCGCTACCGCCGATCGAATGTGAAATTCGTGTTTCCACCCTGCCCTCCGAATGATATGGGCGACTATCATCCCGTGAGGGGAGGAACGACATTGGCGGAGAGCAACCTGAAAGACGTAACGAAACTGGCGCTGAAGCTGGGCGTAACGGCCTTTGGCGGCCCGGCGGCACATATCGCAATGCTGCGCCAGGATGTGGTGGAACGGCACAAATGGCTGACGGAGCAGCGATTCCTCGACCTGCTTGGAATCACCAACCTCATCCCCGGCCCCAATAGCACCGAGATGGTGATGCACATCGGCCAGGAGCGGGCCGGCGGCAAAGGTCTGGTGGCGGCTGGTGTGGCATTTATCGCGCCAGCGGCGCTGATCACCCTGTTCTTCGCCTGGCTGTATATGGAATTCGGCACAACCACCCAGGGCGAATGGGTGCTGCTGGGCGTGAAGCCCGTGGTGCTGGCGGTGGTGGGACAGGCAATCTGGAACCTTGGGCGGACGGCGATCAAATCTCTGGCGCTGGCCGTCATTGGCGCCGCTGTGCTTGTGCTTTACCTGCTGGGTATCAACGAACTGGTGCTGTTGATCGGTGGAGCGGCGATGGCCGGTGGCATGCAGATGGTGCGAACCCGGATCACCCCGCCAACTGCCGGCCTGGTGCTCCNNGTGGCTGGTGCCATTGGTTGCCCGAATTGAGGCAGAAACGTCGCATTCACTGGGGCAACTCTTCCTCACCTTTCTCAAGACAGGAGCGGTGCTGTATGGATCGGGCTACGTGCTGTTGGCATTTATCGAAGGCGATTTCGTCGATCGCCTCGGTTGGCTGAGCAAACAACAATTGCTGGATGCCGTGGCGGTTGGACAATTTACCCCCG
>DJVD01000253.1 GCA_002440805.1 Chloroflexi bacterium UBA6265 | reverse complement strand
TACGTGCTCCGACGTGTCCTGCGCAAGGCCGTGCGTCACGGTCGCCTGCTTGGTATCAGCGGCGATTTTCTTGCCGGCCTGGCCGAGAGCGTCATCGCGCAGTTCTCCGGTATTCATCCGGAACTGTTGCAGCGGCAAAGCCAGATCGTGAAGGTGATCGCACACGAGGAGGAGAGCTTCGGCAAAACCCTCGCTTCCGGCATGAACCGCCTCCATGCGCTCACCGCCGAACTGCGGGAGCGTGGCGAGACCCTGATTCCCGGCGACGAAGCGTTCCGACTCTACGACACCTACGGCTTCCCGTATGACCTCACGATTGAGCTTGCCCAGGAAGAGGGCTTGACTGTGGATGATGACGGCTTCCACACCGCGATGGAGCATCAACGCGAAACCAGCCGTTCTGGTGCCGTGTTCAATACCGGCGAACGCAACTGGGGCGAACTCTACGCGCAGGTGCAGCCGCGTACCGAATTCCTGGGCTATGACACCACGGCGGCGACCGGCACAATCGTGGCGATCCTCGGCGCAAACGGCGCCCAGGACCAGGCTGAAGCAGGCGAACAAATCGAACTCATCCTCGATCGCACCCCGTTCTACGCCGAATCCGGTGGACAGGTGGGCGATGCGGGCAAGATCCACACCGACACCGGACTGTTTGATGTGGATGACACGCGCAAACCAACGCCCGACCTGTTCGTGCATCGAGGCACCGTGCAGGAAGGCTTTATCCGCGTGGGCGAAACGGTGCGGGCGCAGGTCGATAGCTATCGTCGTGCCCACATCCGCCGCAATCACACCGCCACCCACCTGTTGCACAAGGCACTTCGCACCGTCGTGGGGGAAGATAGCCACCAGGCAGGATCGCTGGTGGCACCGGACAGATTGCGGTTCGATTTCAACTCGATTGAGCCTGTCACCGCTGCGCAGGTGCGTAATATCACCGCCATCGTCAACAACGAAATCGTCGCTAACCATCCCGTTATTACCGAGGTCATGGATCAAAAATCCGCCATCGAGGCGGGCGCGATGGCCTTGTTTGGCGAGAAGTACGGCGATCGCGTCCGGGTGGTGAAAGTAGGGGATATCTCGATGGAGCTCTGCGGCGGTACGCACGTGGAAAGCACCGGCGAGATTGGCCCGTTCGTGATTACATCCGAAGGCAGCGTTGCCAGCGGCATCCGCCGGATCGAGGCGCTTACCGGCGTGGCTGCCATCGAGCGTATGCTGGGCCAGCAACAATTGCTGGAGGATATGGGCCGGGACCTTAAGGTGTCATGGTCCGAACTGCCAGCTATCGTCAAGGGATTACAGGAAAAGTCCCGCCAACAGGATCGCGAAATCGAGAACTTGCGTGGCCAGTTGGCCGGTGCCCGCAGTGGCGACCTGCTCTCCAGCGCGGTCACCATCGGTGATCTCACGGTGCTGACCAGCGAGGTTGACGTGGTCGACAAGAACGGCCTTCGCCAGATTGGCGACCGTACCCGCGACAAAATGCAGAGTGGCGTCATCGTGCTCGGGGCCGTGATCGATGGTACCCCCAGCCTGCTGGCGATGGTGACCCCGGATATCGTGGCTCGTGGCGTCCGGGCGGGAGATATTATCCGCGAGATCGCGCCTCATATCGATGGTCGTGGTGGTGGCCGTCCCGAGTTGGCCGAAGCCGGCGGCAAGAATGCCGATGGCCTGGGTGCTGCACTTGCGGCGGTGTCCGATGTGATTTCGGCCAGGGTGCACGCCTAGATGCCAAAGCGCCAGGATCCACCGCAGCCAACCCGAGTTGAGATCGAGGCAGATGCATCCATGCCGGCGGTCCTCGCCGAGGTTCGCCGGCATGTCGACGAAACGATCATGCTCGCCATCCCCGATCATTGCCCGGTGTTGCTTACGGTGGCGGAGTTCCGGGCGCTGAAGGATACAGCCGAGCGCGCCGGAGTGACGCTGATCCTGGATAGCAGCGACAGTTTGCGGGCACAGCTCGCCAGCATGTTTGGCATCCGCACCAGTGATGCCGGTCAGCGGGAAGCTTCTGGCTGGCGGCCGCCGGATACGTTGTTGGGCAACACCCGCAGCTACGATACGTGGGTGAACCAGAACCAGGACGATGAGCCACCGCGCCGACGGCGCAAGCGCGATCAGGATTTGGATCGTGGCGGCAAGAACGCGCCCACCAACCAGACTCGCCAGCAGCGTAGGGAAGCGAGCTCGCTCGATTACATCGAGGACGACGGACCCTCGGCCATTGGTGCTACTGCCCGCAAGGCCGGCAAAATCCTCGCGATCGTGCTTGTGGCGGGGTTGATCGCGACAATCGCGGGTTGGTATGCGCTGCCGAATGTAACAATTGTGGCGACGGTGAAATCAACCACCATCACCAGCGAAGTGAACTATGCGGTGGCGGCCGAGGGGGCATCACTGCCAAGTGATATCGAGTTCACCGCCCCGGCCACGGCGGCCGAGGCCGACGTACCGTATTCCATCTCGGTGCCGACCACAGGGATTGATCGCACCCCACAAGATACCGCCAAGGGCACAGTACTGCTGCGCAATCCCACTGCTGGCGAGATCGCGGTGCCGCAGGGGACCACGCTCACCATTTACCAGGGTGCCAGTTACACCACCGATAGCGACGTTACGGTGCCGCCCGCATCGAACAATGTTGCTGGCGAGGCCACGGTGAACGTCACTGCCACAGCACCGGGATCGGCAGGGAACGCCGAAGCGGGCATGCTTACCGGTGTGGTCGCCGACCTGGGAGTGCATTACAGCAATCGCGATGCGGCGATTGAAGGGGGCACCGATATTGAGGTGCCGATTGTGGCGGAGGCCGATATCCAGGCCCTGGAAGACAAGATCATCAACGAACACACCCGAGCCGCCGCTGCCGGCTGGAATAGCCAACTGCCGGAGGGACAGGCCGTGGTGGAACCATCGGTAGTGTCAGAGGTACCTCCCTATACCATCACTGCCAAGCCGGGTGACCGGGCCGAGGAGATCAGCGTCTCCGGCACGGTGAAGGCCACGGGCCTGATCTATGACCAAACAGTTGTGTCCGAGCAGACCACGGCATTTTTCCGCGAGAGCCTGGCCTCGCAAGTGCCGGAGGGATATGTGATCGATCCTGATTCGGTGGTCTTGGGTGATCCGCTGGCATTGGCGCCGGCACCGGATAATGTCCAGTTCCGGGTGAGCGCCACCGCCACCGCCCATGCGGTGGTGACAGATGAAGCAGCGAACGACATCCGCGATTCCCTCGCCGGATCGTCGTGGGATGAGGCCCACGCCATCCTCGATGGAGTGGCTCAATTTGAGAACTATGACCTCGAAATCAGTCCCGGTTGGTGGTTCAAGCGAATGCCAAAGGATGGCGGTCGGATCGATCTTCAGATCGCCGATCCCCTTGGCGGCCCGGCGACGCCATCGCCCGAAGCCACGGTGGCAAACTAATGGCGTATGAACGCCTTCTGGGCCTGGATATGGGCGAAAAGCGCATCGGCGTTGCTATTAGCGATGAAATGGGGATGATCGCCAGTCCGTTGTTAACGATTAATGCCGCTGGCGATGTGGCAGGAGAACTGCGGACGTTGATCGAACGGTATGGCATTGCCCGGGTGATCGTCGGGTTGCCGATTGGGCTTTCGGGCCGGGAAGGTCCTCAGGCAAAAACCGTGCGGGTAGCCGCCGAAGCGCTGGCTGCGAATCTCGGCATCGAGTTTGTTTATAGCGACGAGCGGCTGTCATCGGCGGTGGCCGAGCAGGCCCAGATTCGGCAGGGAACCCGGCGCGACAAACGCAAGCAGAATATCGACAACATCGCGGCAGCGGTTATCTTGCAGGGGTACCTCGACGAGCAACGCTGGAAAATTGGACGATAGTTCCAGAAACGGCAAACCCTCGTGGTACTATGAACCCATCACGATGCCCGCGCGGCCGATGATTGATTTGGAGAGTGGATCATGAAAAAACTGATCATTGCTGTTGTCCAGAACGAAGATGCCGATGCCGTAGTGGATGCATTGCTCGAAGAAGATTTTCGGGCCACACGTCTTGCCAGCACGGGCGGATTCCTGCGCCGCGGTAACACCACCCTGATGATCGGTGCCGAAGAGGAGCAGATCGACCAGGTGCTGGCGCTGATTCAGCAGCATGCACACGCCGGTCAGCCAGTCACGGTGCAGGGGCAATCGAGCAAGCCAGCCGCCGCCACGGTGTTTGTGTTGGATCTCGAAGAATATCAACGCCTGTAGCCGTACCACGAGCAATCAGATTTCAAGCCAAAATGCCACGCCGGGGTTGTCCCCGGCGTTGGTGTTTCCCCACCCGGAGTTGCTAATCCATGGGTATGTTGATCAATAACTCGTCGTTCCGATCCGAAATGCTGGAGTTGGCACCTGTCACCTTGCCGGTGCGCGGTACCGTGAAGGTGCCGGGCAGCAAGAGCATCACCAATCGGGCGCTGTTGATCGCCGCGCTGGCCGACGGCGAATCGATCCTCACCGGGGCGCTCTATTCCGATGACACGCGCTACATGGCATCCGCGCTGAACCAGTTGGGGATTCGCGTGGTCACCGATCCGGACGCCGGCAACTTCGTGGTCACCGGCTGCGGTGGCGACATCCCGGCCATGGAAGCCGAATTGTTTCTTGGCAACAGCGGCACCAGCATGCGTTTCCTGGCGGCGATGGTCGCGCTGGGGCATGGCCGCTTTGTCCTGGATGGTGTGCCACGGATGCGTGAACGCCCGATCGCGCCGTTGATACAGGCGTTGAGCGATCTCGGCGTAACCGCCCGATCAACCATGGTGGATGGCTATCCGCCGATCGAGATTAGCGCCGATGGCATCCCCGGCGACACGGTCACCATGGCGGGCGACAAGAGCAGCCAGTATTTCACGGGCTTGCTGATGGCCGCGCCCTATGCAGCTAACGGTCTCACAATTCACGTCGATGGCGAGCTGGTGTCGCAGCCGTATATCGATATCACCGCGGATGTCATGGCGGCATTCGGGGTCGATGCCGACATCGACGAGGGCTATCGGCAGTTCCGGGTGGCACCGGGCCAGCGCTACCAGGGGCAGGTGTATGCCATCGAGCCCGATGCCAGCAATGCCAGCTACTTTTTCGCCGCTGCCGCCATCACTGGCGGCGAGGTGCGGGTGGAGGGACTCGGCATGGAATCCATGCAAGGTGACCTCGATTTCGTCTACGTGCTGGAGCAGATGGGCGCTTCTATCGATGTGCGCGAGACCGAGACTATCGTCCGCGGTCCCGTCGATGGGGTGCTGCACGGCGGCGATTTTGATATGGCGGATATCTCCGATACGGCGCAAACGTTGGCGGCAATCGCGCCGTTTGCCGATAGCCCGGTGACGATTCGCGGTGTGGCCCACAATCGCATCAAGGAAACCGATCGCATCAGCGCCGTGGCCACAGAACTGCGCAAACTTGGCCAGCTGGTGGACGAGTTCGACGACGGCATGACGATCACGCCGGCCCCGGTCACTCCGGCGGAAATCGAGACGTACGATGACCACCGCATGGCGATGAGCTTCGGCGTCACCGGGCTGCGTGCGCCGGGCGTGCGTATCCTTGATCCCGGCTGCACGGCCAAGACGTTCCCCGATTACTGGGATACGCTCCTGCACCTCACCGGCACCAATCGCCTCATTTAGGGTTTTCGCCCCGGTACGTGTAACCAATCTGCACACCGGGGCGTTTCTATAGATAGGCAGTGGCATACCCGGACAACTTGTCCTTCTTCCCTTCTCCAATGCCGCCGCTGCCCGATGATGGCCACGGCCTGGCTGTGGCCATCATCACCCGGGAAACCGTGAGGGAGGCATAAATCGGGCTCACGAGCGGGTAAGATACAAGCATGCAATCTACATACGCAGCGTTCTGACGTTCAGCGGCGGAGAAGAGGGATGGCACGAATGGCACTACACACCACGCGGAAGCGCACGTCGGGCGCACCGGACCTTACCGGCAGCGGGAAAATCCTTCACTGGCTGGGCATCGTGGCAATGGTGATCGGCCTGTTTGCGCCGCTCTTCTCGCTTGATTCGGCCACCGCCACACCCATATCGCCCGATCGCGCCCGGATGTTGGCGCAACAGCAACCGCTGGACCGCGATATCGCTGGCTTCGAGCGCATCGTGCTCGTCGGCGATTTCCAGGCCCAGTTCGGCTGCAATCCCTTCGATGTGAACTGTGATCAAACCCGGCTGCAAAACAACAACGGGCTTTGGACCGGTGCCTTTGCCGTGCCGCCGGGAAACTGGGCATGGGAACTTGTGGGTATCGATCGCGATAACGCCGAATATTCGCTGGCCGAGGGACAGGTGAATGTTCCTGAGGGCCAGGCTGGTATCTACGCCGAGTTCAATACCGCCACGCGCGAGGAAACCGTGCAGCCCGCGCCAGTGCTTGCCAGCGTGAATGGTCCCTTTGGTACCGTGGCGCTGAAGCAGGATGGCGCTAATTATGTGGCCACATCAATCAATGTTGAGAATGATGGCCCGGTTGATTTGCAGGTGACCATTGGCGATGTCACCGTACCTTTGAATACCAATCTCACCGCCGGCAGCAATCGCATTACCTTCGATGCCAGCGGCAATATCATTAATGTTGAATCCGAGGGCTATGGCGAAGTCACCCTGACGCGCACCGATGCTGACGGCAATCCGCTCCCTGGCAGCTGTTACCTGCTGGAAGGCACCAACCAAAGCCGGGGCTGCGATATCGATGACGGCCAGGCCGATGGCACGACCATCGTGCGCTTCCCGGCCGGGTTTGAGCCAGGTAATTACACCCTTCGCGAAACAACACCCGCCGATGGCCAGGACGCCGTTGCCGATCAGCAGGTAGATATCCAGGCTGGCAAGAGCACGATCGAAATTCGTTCCGAAGGTCCGGCCACTGGAGACATTGTGGTGCTGCGACAGGACGCCGATGGCAATCCCGTGGGCGGCGCCTGTTTTGAAGCGGTTGACGCCACCGGAACAGTCGTGGGCAGCGCCTGCGACGAAGATGGCGACGTCCCGGACGATGGCCGCATCGGCATTTTCGGCGTGCCTGCCGGCGATGTTACGTTGCGCGAAACGCGTACCCCGGATGGCTATGAACCCGCTGGCGAAACCACCGCGACGGTCACCGCAGACCAATCTGTCGATGTACCGGTGCAAAGCGCCGCGATTGTGCAACAGGGCAACCTGGTCGTCACTCGCACGAACAGCGACGGCGTTCCAGTTCCCGGCGCAAGTTACGCGCTGATTGATGCCAACGGCAATGTTGTTGCCGAAGCCGCCGATGATGGAACCGGCACCACAACGTTCACCGGCGTCGATGCCGGTACCTACACCCTGCGCGAAACCGTGACACCGGATGGCAATGAGGCCGGAGCCGACCAACAGGTCACCATTACCGCCAACTCCGACACCCCAGTGACCGTGTCTGCCGCTGCGATCCCGCAGGTCGGCAACCTGATTGTTTCTCGCACCGATGCCAATGGCGTTCCGGTTCCCGGCGCGAGCTATGCGCTGATTGACGCCAACGGCAATGTTGTTGCGGAAGCCTCCGATGATGGAACTGGCACCACAACGTTCACCGGCGTTGATGCCGGCACCTACAC
>DJVD01000041.1 GCA_002440805.1 Chloroflexi bacterium UBA6265 | reverse complement strand
AATTCTGCGGGAATGTACCGCGATGCCGGGAGCACGTCAATAACCGCAGCGGTGGCCCATCGCTGCGGCTTCTCCATTGAAGTGCGATACTCTAGCATGACGTGATTATCGCACCTGTGCAAGGGCGATAGTGCACATATCACCATCTATTATCCCGCAATGTGCGGCGAGTTGCAGGAAATGTGAATGCCCAATCCCCTGTTGGAAAAGCTCAAAAGCGGTCCGCTGCTATGTGATGGTGCCATGGGCACCTCGCTTTTTGCCGCTGGCCACACCCTTGATACATGCCTCGAAATGCTCAACATCACCCACAAGGAAGATGTAGCCAGCGTGCATCGCGCCATGCTCAACGCCGGCGCGATGATCATTGAAACCAACACATTTGGCGGCAACCGATATCGGCTAGAACATCATGGCCACGAGGATCGGGTCCGCGATGTCAACTTCAGGGGCGTCAAGATCGCTCGTGAAGAGCGTGAGATATCCGGCAATGATGTAATCGTCGCGGGCAGCGTCGGCCCCACAGGCCGCACGTTGGAACCATTCGGGCAACTCTCGGTCCAGGCAGCGGAGGACGCCTTCCGCGAACAGGCCGAAGCGTTGCTCGAAGGCGGCGTGGACTGCTTCCTGATCGAGACTATGGGCGACATGCAGGAAATGCACGCCGCCATCCGGGGGATCCGGGCGGTATGCGACCTGCCAATCATCGCCAGCGTTTCCTTTGGTGAGGATGGACTGACGATACGCCGCCTCACGCCTGAGGCCGTGATTGGCGATTTATTAACCGCCAACGTGGATGTCGTGGGCGCCAATTGCTCGGTTGGTCCAAAGGTTCTGCTACGCGTCATCAAAAAGATGCGGAAGTCGCTTGACCAGGTAGATGGCGATGCACCAAAACTGATCGCAATGCCAAACGCAGGCTGGCCAACCACTTCAGGCGGCAAGTGGGTCTATCCGGCGACGCCGGAGTATTTCGCCGACTTCGCCACCAATGCAATCGATGCGGGCGCCGATATCGTTGGCGGCTGCTGCGGCACCACGCACGAACATATCGCGGCCATGAATGCGGCTATTGCCGCCATTACGCCGCACGAGATCCATGAGGTCGATGCTCCGGCGCTGTTGAAGCAGCCACGACTCTCGGTAGTGAACCTTTCCGATGAGCCTACCCAGCTGCACCAGCACCTCGGCAATCGCTTCCTGCGATGTGTTGAGATCCAGCCGCCCAAAGGATTCAACCCCACCAAGGCCATAGAGGGTGCCCGGTTGCTGAAGGAAGCGGGCGTTGATGCCATCAACGTGGCCGACTCGCCTATGGCGCGTGTGCGTATGAGCGCAATGACCTTGTGTTACCTGATCCAGCACGAGGTCGGGATTGAGACGATCCTGCACTACACGACCCGCGATCGCAGCATGATGGGCCTGCAGAGCGACCTGCTGGGTGCGCACGCCAGTGGCGTTCGCAATATCCTGGCGCTCACGGGTGATCCGCCAAGCCTGGGCGACAATATCGGTTCTACGGGCGTGTACGATGTGGATTCCATTGGCCTCATTCGCATCATTGCCGGTATGAACCAGGGCTCCGACAGCACAGGTACCTCGATCGGCCGTGACGCCAGTTTCACTATTGCCTGTGCCGTTGATCCGACCAAGCCGGATCTTGAGGACGAGGCGCGGCGATTGCGCCAGAAGATTGAGGCGGGTGCGCATTTCGTCATGACCCAACCGATCTTCGACGCCCAGGTGTGGCTCGATTTCCTCGAGATTTATGGCGAGAGCCGGTTGCCGATCCCGGTGATGATTGGCATCTTGCCGCTGCACAACTCCAAACACGCAGAGTTCCTGCACAATGAGCTCCCTGGGATCACGCTTTCCGACGAAGCGCGTCGCCGAATGAAGCTCGCCGGCAGCAATGGTCGTGAGGAAGGCGTGAAGATGGCGCAGGAGCTTCTGCACGAGCTGCGTGCCCATGCCGAGGGCGTATACCTGATGCCATCGTTCGGCCGATATGAAACCGCGGCAGAAGTGATCTCAATCCTCGGTGAGGAACCAGCACTGGCATTGCAGGGCAATCGCCAAAACTGATAGACTGTCCCTTGTGCCCGTAGATCCTGGGTGGTATTCCCTTGCGCGGTTGTATGCACATTTTATTGATCGCCGAGATGTTCGGCAGAATATGAGGTAAGTCATGACGCACCAGCTCATTCGCTCAATCGAGCAGGAGCAGTTCCGGGAAGTGCCCGATTTTGGCGCTGGCGACAGTGTTCGCGTGCACGCCAAGGTTGTTGAAGGCACCCGCGAGCGTATTCAGGTATTCGAGGGCATCGTCATCCGCCGCCGCGGTGGTGGTATCGCTGAGAACTTCACTGTTCGCCGCATTGCCAGTCACTCCGTTGGTGTGGAGCGAACGTTCCTTATCCACTCCCCTCGCATCGACAAGATTGAAGTTGTTCGCTTCGGCAAGGTGCGTCGCGCAAAGCTGTACTACCTGCGTGGCCTTACGGGCCGTGCCGCTCGTATTGTTGAGCGCCGCCGTGACCTGACCGCCGTTGCCCGCAAGGCATCCGAGCGCGCGGCCGCTGAGGAAGAAGCAGCACGCATTGCAGCGATGGAGGCCGAGCAGGCCGCAGCCGAGGCTGAAGCCGCCGCTGCCGCTGAGGCTGAGGCTGCTGCNNGCTGAAGCTGAGGCAGCCGCTGCTGCGGAAGCAGAAGCCGCCGAGAACGCCGCTGTGGAAACCGACGTTGCAGACGAAACTGCAGCCGACGGTACAGAAGGCACCCAGGACGAAGAAAAAGCCTAGTCTTTCGAGACGGGATATTGCGAAAGGCCGGTGGTTGATTTCAACTACCGGCCCTTTCGTTGCTGTGTCACAATCGATGCATGACACGAGACTTTGCCCCACTCCCTCCAACTGACGAAGAGATTGCGCAGATCAGCCTCGAAACGCTGGGGTGCTTCCCTACCGGAATTACCACCCTGCGCTCCGGCGCCTGGAGTAGAGCCGTGGGTTTTGAATCAGAACGTGGGCCAATGGTGATTCGGTTCAGCGCCACGGCAGACGACTTCCGGGCAGACGAGCTTGCCGCCAGGTTCGCCAGTTCCTTTCTTCCCATTCCTCAGGTCTACGGTATTGGCGCATTGGGTGATCGCTACTGGTGTATCTCCCAACGTATGCCAGGCATCCATCTGGATGATCTCGATGCGCAAGGCATGGTCGAAGTGCTGCCATCGCTCACCGCGATGCTCCGATCAATGCGAGATGTCTCCGCAGCGGATACCTATGGATACGGGGGCTGGGACACCAACGGTAACGGCCGCTTTGCCAGCTTTGCCGGCCAGTTGCTTGAGGTTGGCGTGGACAATCCTGGCGAGCGCGGCGGGGGGTGGTCGGAAAACCTGCGCCAGCACGCTCACGCCCAATCCATTTTCGATGCCGGCATGTCATCCCTTCGTGAACTGGTGACATTTGCGCCGGATGTGCGGCAACTGATTCACCAGGACACGATCAACTTCAATGTCACTGTGGCGAATGGAAAAATATCAGGCATTTTCGATTGGGGCTGTGCCATGTGGGGCGACGCGCTCTACGACCTCGCATGGTTCCGATTCTGGAATCCCTGGTACACGCAGTGGGCTTCGGTCAACATCCCTGATCAACTCGAGCGTATGGTCGGCGTGCAGGGTGATCACGCTCACGAGCGCATGCACTGCTACCTGCTACACATTGGCATCGGGCATATCCGATACAATGCCTTCACCGAGAACTGGTCGGCCATGACCGACGTGGTGCATGCAACCGACAAGGTGTTACGAGAGATACGGGCATGAACGGCCTCATCAGCACATATTCCTGGGAAGCCTATCTCTTCGGTCATGGATACGAGGCGGTTGCCGGGGTTGATGAAGTAGGTCGAGGGGCCCTGGCCGGGCCCCTGATGGCAGGTGCGGTCATTCTTCCGCCTGTGGAGGACATCTGGGCCGACGTGAGTTTTTGGTCATCGGTCAAGGATTCGAAGACGATCTCGTCCAAACGCCGGTCCGTGCTCGCAGAAGGGATATTGGCACGGGCACGATCCTGGGCGATCGGATCGGTGAGCGCGGATGAGCTTGATGCCATCGGCGTGGCCGCGGCCAATCGTACTGCCATGGAGCGGGCGGTTTGCGGGCTTGATGTGGAGGCCGACTACCTGCTCATTGATGCCGCTACGATTGACACGGGCCTGCCGCAGCAAGGCATCATCGATGGCGATGCCTTGTCGCTTTCGATCGCCGCTGCGTCGATCATCGCCAAGGTTGCTCGCGACACGATCATGATCGAGATGGACCGCATCTGGCCCGTGTATGGCTTCGCGCGTCATAAGGGATACGCGGCGCAATCACATCGCGATGCCATTTCCTTGCATGGCCCCTGCCCTGCCCACCGATTCTGTTACGCACCCATTCGGACCGCAGTCGCAGCAAGATCCGAGGCGAACGATGCCTGACGATCGCAGACCCATCGGCTCCGCCGCAGAAGAACACGCACGCTCCTACCTGGAGGGTAAGGGGTATGCCTTTCGCCATGCGAATTGGCGATTCGGACACGGAGAACTCGACCTTGTGATGGAAGACGGAGATGAACTCGTTTTCGTCGAGGTGAAGGCCCGTCGAAGCGAAACAGCTGGTCGAGCCGAGGAAGGGATTGGTCGTAAGCAACAGGGCATCCTGCTGCGAACCGGCGAGCTATATACGCAACATGTCCCGGGTGCGGACGGCAAATATTGGCGCATCGACCTCGTGGCGATCTCACTGGGGTACGATGGCGATGTTCGAGAGATCACCCATTACCAAAACGCCGTCGTCATCGGCTAATCCCTGCAAATCCACTCAATTGGCGTACAATTCACCATGCGCTCCGCACGAGGCTGTGCGGCAAACATGGAAAGGGTTCCGCATGTCATCTGACCCAACTGCAAACCTGTTTCACCAGTCACAATCCACGGAGGAGCACCGGGCTGCCGCGCAGGATGCAGTCAACTTCGCCGTGCTTACAGTTAGCGATACCCGCACCCCTGAGGATGACGCCAGTGGACGGCTGATTCGCGAGCATCTTGGCTTTCGCGGTCATAACCTGATCGCCGCCGAGATTGTGCCGGACGATGCCGGTCGGATTCGTGCGACGCTGGAGGCCTGGGTTGGGGATGAGTCGATCGACGCCATCATCGTCAACGGCGGCACCGGCATTGCTGGTCGCGATGTCACCTACCCCACGATCTCTGCCCTCATCGAGAAGCAAATGCCGGGGTTCGGCGAGCTCTTCCGCATGCTCAGTTGGCAGGAAGTGGGCGCCGCCAGCATGCTCAGTCGCGCCACAGCCGGGGTAACTGGCAACACCGTGATCTTCTCGCTGCCCGGATCGGCAAACGCCGTGCGGCTGGCCCTCGAAAAACTTATCGGCCCGGAATTGGGTCACGTTGTGCTTGAGATCAAGAAACACCCCCCACGGAGTTCTTAATGGCCCCTACCCGAAAACCTCAAATCCTTAAGGGATTCCGCGATTACCTGCCGGAGCAGATGCTGCTTCGCCAGGAAGTGATGAACCGCATTCGCCGCGTGTTCGAATCCCACGGATTCGAACCGCTGGACACCCCTGTTCTGGAATACATGGAAATCCTCACCGGCAAGGCGGGTGAAAACGAAAAGTTGATGTATCACTTCCGGGATGCCGGTGAACGGGAGATCGGACTCAGGTATGACCTGACCGTGCCACTGGCCCGGTTTGTGGCCATGCATCAGAACGATATCGCGCTGCCGTTCAAGCGCTATCATATCGCGCCGGTTTGGCGGGCCGAGAAGCCTCAACGCGGACGAACCCGCGAATTCTGGCAGTGCGATGCCGATATCGTCGGCGTCAACAGCACGCTGGCCGATGCTGAGGTATTGAGCACATTTGTGGATGCATATCACGCGATCGGGCTCGATCGGGTAGTGATTTCGATCAACCACCGCAAATTGCTCGAAGCGCTGGCGTTGATGGCCGGTGTACCTGAAGGCGATGCGGTGGGCGTATTCCGCGTCATCGACAAACTGGACAAAATCGGCGCCGACAAGGTCCGCACCGAGTTGCTTGGCATGAATGCGTCAGAGGAAGCGGCCGATACCATCCTCCGGATCATTACCACGCAGGGTACGAATGAGGAGTTGCTCGATCTGGCCGACGCCGAACTGGGCGGTATCGAACAGGGCCGATTGGCGGTGGATGAGCTGCGATCGCTCCTCGGCCACCTGCGATCTCTGGGCGTACCGACTGCCAATTACCGCATCGATTTGGCGTTGGCTCGTGGCATTGATTACTACACCGGTCCCGTATGGGAAGCCCAGGTGGACGAGCCGAAGCTCGGTTCCCTCGGAGG
>DJVD01000202.1 GCA_002440805.1 Chloroflexi bacterium UBA6265 | reverse complement strand
ATGGCAGAGATAACGGTGAGTAACAACGCAGAAGATTCCCGCTTCGAGGCGTTTGGCGGTGGGCAGCTGCTGGGCTATATCGAGTACGACATCGCTGAAGGCGTGATGGATATGCCCCACACCAAGGTGTACCCGGAGTTTGAGGGCCAGGGCGTTGGCACCGCACTGGTGAAGCAATCGTTGGATATGGTGCGGGAAATGGGCGACCTGAAGGTGAAACCCACCTGCCCGTTCATTGATATCTGGGTCAGACGCCATAAGGACTATCAGGACTTGCTGGCAAATTAACAGGGAAGGGCAGTGACCATGCAGTCGCTGCCCTTTGCGCATAGGCCTATTTGGCGATGAACGTGCCCGTCATCCCCATCTGCTGATGTCCCACCTGCGAGCAATGGAACGCGTGCTCACCGGCAGGCAGGTTGATGATCATATTGGTGATCTGTCCATTTCCAAGCGTGTCAGAGACATACTTCGGGTCCGCAATGACCAGGTCGTGGGATAAATAGCCGCGATTCTCAAGTATGACTTGCACATCCACATTAGCTGGCACGGTGATAACTGCAGGCTCAAACACTGCATCGTTCATCAAAATTCGTATCGGTTCCCCAAAGCCGGAGGCCGCATCTGCGGCCTCCCCTTCTACAATAAGCGTGCCCTGCATACCGTTCTCACGGTGCCCGGGCTGAGAGCAGTAGTACACATAGGTCCCTGGGGCGAGGTTCACCACCAGTTCGGCCGATGCCCCAACATCGAGCGTCGATGTTGTGATTCCCTGGTCTTCCAGGGTGAAATCGTGGCCGACCGAGCCGTTATTCACCACAGCGATGGTGACATCCACATTCGCCGGGATCGTGAACTCGGCCGGCTCAAACGCGCCATTCACCAGCGTCACATCAAACCTGTCGCCGGACGCAACGGGGGTGGCCTCCGCCGCACCGCCACCGACGACACCGGAATACTTCAGGATTTCGCCGCCGCCCGGTACGCCCGTGCACTTGTGCACCACGTAGAGGTTGTCTTCGGCATCAAAGGCGATACCTGCTGGCAGCATCAATCCACCAACCACGACCTCGTGATTGCCATCGGCGCTTACGCGGACCACCTGGCCAGGTGCCATCGTCATAAAATCGGTCGACATGATGCAGGCATACAGGTTGCCGGCCGAATCGAATGCCAGGCTCTGGACCATAGTGAGTCCCTCGGCGAAAACGCTCTGGGTGCCATCGGCTGCATAGGTGTACACCGGCGCCAGCCCGGGGGGGAATGGTCCGCCGGTGATGAACGACTGGTACAGCAGGCCATCGGAACCGGCGACAATCGTGCTCGGCACGCTGTCGATCTCCTTGGCGCCACCTCGGGCAGGATTGCCGGAATCGGGGAAGAACGGCGCATCGAGGCCACCGGTCACGTAGAACGTGGAGATTTCGCCNNCGGTTACGTAGAACGTGGAGATTTCGCCGCTGGCCGGATCGACGTGGATAATCGCGTTGCCGCCGGCATCGCAGACGTAAAGGTGTCCATCCATCAGGGCCATGCCGTAAAGGTTGGAATCAACAGCCGCCGGATCGGGATTGTTGGCGATCTCGTAGCCCACCAGGTCGGCAACCACTTCTTTCTCGCCGGATTCGAGATCGACGCGGAACACTGCACCTTCTTCACCGGTGAGGGTCATCATCCCCACAAATGGTCCGGGTGAACCAACGGCAACATAGGCGCTCCCCTGGCCATCCAGCGCCACGCCGGCGGCACCCACGATTTCCCCGTGCTCGCCAAAGGTGTAGCTCCGGAAATCGGAGACCAGTTCGGTCAGCGTGCCATCGGCCGAAAGGCGGGAGAGCTTGCCGGTGTTACCGGTCATGCTCAGCGGTACCTCGGGTTCGGGGGTACCTTCGCCCATGGTGATCGCCGCCGGCTCTTCACCACCGGACCCGGCTTCGGTGTAATACAGGTCGGTACCATCGACCACGATAAAGCGTGGATCAAGCAATCCGGTAATCAAAACCTCCGGTGTTGGGCCGGCATCCGCTGCTGTGCCCTCCCCAACTGGAGTTGCATCCTGGGCGATAAGGTGTCGTGTGCCGGCAAGGGTGATGCCGGATGCGATCGTTCCGGCGGCAAATGCCCGCCGGGATATCTTCCGAGAACCTGAGCGCGAAGCCATTGCTGATTCCTCCTCTGGACAACTCGATGGGAACACGAAAAAAGCGACCGTCGTTATCGGTAAACGACGGGTTATGTTGTGTCCTCTGCATCGGAGTGTACCGAGTGTGGGGAAAAAAGCAATAGTTTGCCGGCCCGTTGTGGTGATTATCCGCACAAGGTACCGGCATGATAAAAAACAGCAAACAGTAAAGCTGGTCTACAGGGCCATGGTCACACGTTCGAGGAAGTGGCGGGTGCGCTCGTGCTGCGGATTGCCGAAGAACGTGTCCGGGTGTCCCTGTTCCAGCACCGCACCGTTGTGCAGGAACACCACGTTATCGGCAATCTGGCGAGCGAATCCCATTTGATGGGTGGCCAGCATCATCGTCATACCCAGGCCTTTGAGTTCGATGATGATATCCATCACTTCGCCCACCATTTCGGGATCGAGTGCGCTGGTAACTTCGTCCAGCAGCAGCACATCTGGCCGCATGGCGAGGGCGCGAATGATTGCGATGCGTTGTTGCTGGCCACCACTAAGGCGATCGGGATATTCAAGCGCCTTATCGAGCAAGCCGAAACGCTGCAGCAGTTCCCGGGCGCGATCTTCGGCCTCGCTTTTGTTGGCCCCGCGGACGCTGGTGGGGGCAAGGGTGATATTGCGCAGCACATTCATATGAGGGAAGAGATTGTAGCTCTGGAACACCATGCCGATCCGCGCCCGAATCTTGTCGGCATCGCGTTGGCTGGCAGCGAGATCCACATCTTTCAACCAAATCGAACCGTGTTGCACATCCTCCAGCAGGTTGGTGCAGCGCAGCAATGTGCTTTTGCCGCAACCGGAAGCGCCGATCAGGCAGGTGACACTGTGCTCCGGCACGGTGAGGTTAATGTTTTGCAGCACCAGGTTTTGGCCGTAGGCCTTGTACACCGATTCATATCGCAGCAGGTCACTCATCTTAGGTCAAACCTCCCATCTGCATGCGTTTGGCCGAACGTCGCAACAGGAAGTCCGTAAAGCGGGCCAACGGAATTGTGAGGGCGATAAATAGCAGCGCCGCCACCACATAACTGGAGTAGTTGAAGTTGAGGGCAGAGTAAATCTGCGCGTTGCGCGTGGCTTCCATGGGACCAATGGTAGAAACAAGCGCCGTTTCCTTCTGCAGCGATACAAATCCGCTGATGAGCGGCGGAATCACGGCCTTGATGCCCTGCGGCAAGACAACGTAGCGAAATGTCTGGAAATTGCTCAGGCCCAGGCTGCGTGCTGCCGAGCGCTGGCTGGGATGCACGCTTTCGATGCCGGCACGGAACGTTTCCGCCGTGTACGCGGTGGAGGTGATGACGCACGCGGCCGTACCCCAGAACACGGGCGAGTTCGGTAGCCATTCGATTCGCAAGCCCGGCATCCCGAATCCGAGCATCATGATCACCAGCAACGCCGGAGCGCCGCGGAAGAGATCGATATAGGCAATCGCCAGGGCGCGAATCGGGAACATCACCGGATTGGTGCCAATGCGAACCAATGCCAGCATCAGGCCGAAAATCAGCACCAGTGGCTCGGCGATCATGAACATCTTGATGTTGAGCTTGAATCCGTCAACTACCTTCGGCCACGCTTCGCGCATGTCGGGGGCACTGAAAAACGCCTGTTGTACGGAGGCCCAACCCTGGGTATTGCCGATGAGTGTGGCCATGCCGCCAATAAGGACCACAGTGCTGAGCAGCGCAATGATGAGTGACCGGATCACGCCGCGTTGAGCCCAGAAGGGTTTCGGACGCAGCAATTCGGCCACTTGCGTAGCGGTGAGTGGCGTCGACGAATGGGTAGACATGTAGCCGGCAGCTCCGGGCGTGTGCGTGATTACAAAATGGAAGCCGAACCGCATGCTCGCGATTCGGCTTCCATTGTACCGTGATGGGACGTTCCTATTCGGTGAAGGTCTTCAGGTCCGGCGGTGCCGCCAGGTACTCGTCGTACAGTTCCTGAATGGTGCCATCGTTCTCGAGCGCGATGATGGCGGCATCGAGGTACGGGATCAGTTCAGAACCGATCTCGGTCACCAGGCCGCTACCGCCTTGGCCCTTGTCCGGCAGTACGCCAGCGATGCCCATTTCGGGGAACTGCACATCGGTGACATAGAACGCGATCTGCAGGTCCTGCAGGCCGGCCTCGACTGTATCGTTGGCGAGGGCGGTGAGGGAATCCACATTGGTATCGAACACCAAAATATCCTGCTCCGGCTTGATGTAATCCTCAAGGTAGGAGTAGTAAATCGTGCCGACCTGGGTGCCCCATTTGAATTTGGCGAGATCCTCAAAGGTCTCGGCTTCCATTACCGGGCTGTCTTCCTTGCAGATCACGGCCAGCTGGCCACGAACATAGGCGCGGCTGAAGCCCACGGCGCGAGCACGCTCGGGGGTGATGCTCACCTGGGCAATGTAGCAATCGAATGGCTTGGGTCCCGGGGAGAAGCTGTTGTTCCACGGGGTGCGTCCCCATTCGACCTGGTCTTTCTCGAACCCGAGTTTATCCGCGATCGCGTAGATCAGGCCGCTCTCGAACCCAAGGCCATTGGTAGGATCGTTATCCACAATCCATGGCTCAAAAGCAGGCTCATCGGTGTGGACAATGAACTTGCCTGGTTCCTTCAGCGGCAGGACGGATGGATCGCCGATTTCCACCGTTGGTGTCGCGCCCGGTGTTGCCACCTGGCCAGCAACCTTGTCGCCAAGCCCGAACGCCATCAGCGCCCCGCCGGACACCTGGATCAGTTTTCGTCGTGTAGTCATGATGAGCGTACCCTTCCGCTGGATGAGTATGGTGATCACCACGGGCAATCAATTCCCGGATGTGTTTCCATACTACCCGAAGGATAGTGAGCCTGCACCATGCCATCCGCGAGGTCTGCCGGGATCGCCGATGTCTCGTCCTGTGATTGTGCAATCAGCACGAATGGGCTGGAGAGTTGGATGCGCAACTACACAAAACCGTCTGCGTCATACCCTGAACCACGTATACTCACACCAAGATCAACCGCATTACCGGCAGGATCCCCAAGCACGTATGTCCGATACGAAGCCCACACCGTTCCGAATACCAGATACCGATACCGAACGCGCCCTGGCGCAGCGCATTGGGGTGCCGTTTGCCGATCCGTACCAGTTGCGACTGGCGCTCACGCATCGCTCCGTGGTGCATGAATGGACCCAACACGGCCGCATCGATGCCCTCCTGCAAAGCAACGAACGCCTCGAATTCCTGGGCGATGCGGTGCTCGGGCTGGTAACAGCGGAGCGCCTCTATCACGGCCTGCCCACAGCGCCGGAAGGCGAACTTACCCGTACCCGCGTCTCACTGGTTCGGGCCGAAACGCTGGTTGCCTGGGCGCGTCACCTCGGTGTGCCACATGCCCTTTACCTTGGCACCGGTGAGGCCGTGACCGATTCTGCCCGCGATCGCATCCTCGCAGGTGCGATGGAGGCGATCATCGGTGCCATCTATCTCGACCAGGGCAGCGAAGCCGCCGCCACCTTTATTAACGAATTCCTCGATGCCATGGGCCACACCATGAACGCCGACGATGCTACCGCCAACCCGAAAGGCCGGCTGCAGGAAGTGGTGCAGGAATTCCGGCTGGACCAGCCGGTGTATGAGACAGTAGTCGAAGAAGGTCCCGATCATGCCCGCATCTTCACCATTGATGTGCTGGTGAATGGTGCCCGCGTTGGCACCGGCTCGGGCCGAAGCAAGCGGGAAGCGCAACAAATCGCCGCGCGGCAGGCGCTGCTGGCAATCCACGAAGATGAATCTATTCTGAGCAACAAGGAGTAACCAATGGCAAGTCCGTGGGAACAGATTCAGGTCTTCAGTGGCAATTCCAACACCCGGCTGGTGGACGATATCTGCGATTACCTCAACATCCCGGTTGGCCGAGCCGAGGTGTTCAAGTTCAGTAACGACAATACTTTTGTTCGCATTGGCAACAGCGTTCGCCAGGACGATGTGTTCGTGGTGCAAAGCTTCACCACGCCGGTGAACGATTCGATCATGGAACTCCTGATCATGATCGATACGCTCAAGCGCGCTTCTGCCGGCCGGATCACGGCCGTGATTCCGTATTACGGCTACGGTCGCACGGACAAGAAGGACCAGCCGCGTGTGCCCATTACGGCCCGGCTGGTGGCGAAGCTCATCGTGCAGGCGGGGGCTGATCGCGTGCTGACCGTCGATCTCCACGCCGGCCAAATCCAGGGATTCTTCGATATCCCCGTGGACGAGATGAGCGCCATGTACCTCACCGCCCGCTATTTCCAGGAGAAGCACCTGAGCAACCCGGTGGTGGTGAGCCCCGATCTCGGCAACACCAAGCGCGCCCGCAACTTTGCCGATAGCCTGCAGTGTCCGCTGGCGATCATCGAAAAGCGCCGCGTCGGCAACCAGGACAAATCCGAAATCCTCAACCTCATCGGCTCGGTTGAAGGCAAGCAGGCCGTGATCGTTGATGACGAGATCGATACTGCCGGCTCCATCACCCAGGCCGTGCAGGTGTGCATCGATGGTGGTGCCACCGAGGTCTATGCCAGTTGTATCCACCCGGTGTTTAGCGGCCCGGCAATTGATCGCCTCAAGGCGTCGCCATTGAAGGAAGTGGTGGTGACCAACACCGTTGCCCTGCCACCGGAGAAACTGTTCGACAAGCTGGTGGTATTGAATGTGGCTGAGCTGCTGGGTGAGGCGATTCAGCGTATCCACGCCGGAGCCAGCGTCAGCACGGCCTATCGCAGCGCCGATGCATTCCAGGCCAGGCTTACGCTCGTCTCCGATTTCTAGACTCATGCATCCATCTCGGGTACGTCACCGCATTGAGCGGATTGGGCTGGCTGTTGGTATCGTCCTGGCGATTGTGATCTTCGCTGCCGTCATCAACTGGGTACTGCAAAGCGACCAGGGCCCGCTGGAACCGAGTCCCGAGGCAACCACGTTCCCCACGATTGGACCGACCCTCACACCGGCAACGGCCACACCTGAAATTACGTTCGATGCCGAACCCGGGCCGGAAGCTGGCAGTTTGCTGCATATGTTGGGGTACGCGCCGGATCGGCTGGAAGATGATTCGCTGCCGCTCAGTGATATCGCCCAATATGCCGATATTCAGCGATGGATGACCGCTCGCGGCATGGCCACTCCCACCACTTTCGGCGATGCCTCCTGGGATTCCTGGCTCGGTGAACTGCCGGCGCTGGCAATTCCCGAAGTGCTCGCTACCCGGGGCACAGCTGATGTGTGGATCAATACCTATGGATTCGGCCTGCACCAGGTGCATCAGGTGTTGGCGGTGGGAAGTGCGCCGGACTATGTGATGATCATGCGGGGTGATTTCGATGCCAACACCCTCAGCACCGCATGGGCGGAGAGTGGGTACCAGGCCGTGCGGGTGGATGGCGTCACCTACTGGTCGCTGTATCCGGGCGGAGCGGTGGATCTCTCCGCGCCCGCATCGCGGCCGGCCCTCGGCAATATGAACAACCTGGTGCTGCTGGACGATGGCACCCTCATCGCCACCGCCCGTTCGGGTCGGCTGGAACAAACCCTCCGCACGGTGCACGATTCCCAACCATCGTTGGCGGACAATGCGGACATACAGGCGCTGTTGGCACCGGGCACCGATTCTGGGCAGTTTGTGACCGCGGTGATCCTCAAAGGCAGCGTGCTGGAGCCACTGGCAGCGACACCCGATGCCAACATGGTTGCTACACCGGTGGCGGAGACACCGCAGGTCGAGATGCTGGTTGCCGGGTTGCAACTTGCCTCGTCAGGGGAGGGAATCCCACGGATGGTCGTGGTGAGCCGCTATGAGTCTACCGAGGCGGCCATAACCGCATACCGTCGTACGGGCCACGAATTGGCTACTGGCAGGTCAGCCGTCACCGGACTGGCATATAGCCAGCGGGTAACGCCGATGAGCATGCGGGTGCTGGCCACTGCTGATGACGGCGGCCTGCTCATCCTCCAGGTGCATCTTGCCAGTGGCGATGCCGACTGGCGCGAGATCATCGAACAGCGCGACCTCGGCTACCTGATGTGGCCGCGGGANNTGCAGTTCAGTGATCGCTTCGCGCACATCGGCGAAATCGCTCACCTTCAGGCTTGCCTCGGTCAGCGCCATCGCGGCGGCGCCAGCATCTTGCTGGCCTCCACCGGGCATCAACCGCACCATCCGGCGAAGTTCATCTACCAGTGAGATCGCGCGGGCACGGGCATCTTCAGGGGCAAGCGTGGTCGTGTCCGCGCCACTGACATCGATATTCTCATCGCCGCTGAGGTAGTCCACCTCGTGGGCACCACCATCGTGGAAGCCGGCGGCGTCTGGCGCAATCACATCTTCGTCGCCGATTTCTTCTTCGACACCCAGGTCTTCGAACTCAGACTCGTCGATGGCGTCCGCCTCGGCAGACGTTTCTCCCCAGGCCGGAATCTCATCGCGATTGGCATCTTCAATCCCGGCCGCGCCGGTTGCCTGCGGTTCTTCTTCGCCTGAAGGTTTGCCAACCGTGCCCCAACTTGATGGTGCGCGCCAGCCTGAATCGTCGGTCGTTTCGGATGGTTCCGCCGAATCCGTTCCCTGGTAACTCCACGTCGATGGCGTTGGGGTTGTGAGTGCATCCGGGGGTGGCGTGATCCAGGTGGCAGCGGGGCTCGGCTCCGCCATGGATGCTTCGGATTCGTCTGGCTCGTCCTTTGCCTTCGCCTCGTTTGGTGCGGATGTCTGCTCCAGCGCCGAAATGAAGCGACTGGCCGGGTCATCGGCGGGAGCAGAGTCGTTGCTGTAGGCATTTGTCCAACGGTCGTATTCGCGCTGGCTATCGCCACCGGTGATGGAGGCAGATGCTTCTTTGGCGGCAGGCTTCACAGCGTCCAACACGGTGGTTTCCTGCACGTCGGTGTTTGTGCCGGGGGACGGAATGCCCCAACCACTGGTCGCTTCCGGTGCGGAGTTAA